>CAZFNO010000009.1:0-9699 GCA_964520695.1 uncultured Gammaproteobacteria bacterium
TGCCGAAGGATCTTTTTCTGAAAGTCTTTCAAAAGCGCCGTATACAACATTTTGGGCTGTGGTTTTTTTACCGTCACGCATTATGTTGTTTATAAGCTTAGCAACAAGAATACTCCCGTAAATTGCATCAGGCTCTATTTGTCTTTTTTTGATTACTTTGTTTCCCCTCACCTAAGCTGTTCCTCCTTCTGCCGGAGCTGGTTCGGGAGCTGGGCTTGCCGCTGGTGCTGGTGCCGGGCGCGCTCCTCCTCCGCCTCTTTTTGTGCCGTATTTACTGCGCGATGTTTGTCTGCCGGCTACTCCCGAAAGATCATATTTACCTCTCACTATATGATATTTTACTCCCGCCAAATCCTTGACTCTTCCTCCGCGCACCAAAACAATTCCGTGCTCTGCAAGTGCGTGTCCCTCTCCCTGAATATAAGCTGTAACTTCCATTCTATTGGAAAGCTTTACCCTGGCTACTTTTCTAAGAGCCGAATTAGGCTTTCTGGGCGTCATTGTTTTGACCAGTGTTACAACGCCTCTTTTTTGAGGAGACGAGTACGATTTATAAACTCTGTCTTTAGCATTAAACGAACGCCTAAGTGCCAAAGACCTGGTCTTTCCTATTTTTCTTTTTCTTCCTTTTCTTGTCAGTTGTGATAATGTCGGCATATACTCCTTTCAGTCAGTCAAACTTAAAACTTAAAACTAAAAGCGCAAAGCCGAACTTTAAGTTTTTCGCTTTAAGCTTTTAGCTTTATATTATACACTCTGCGGGGTATTATCTTCAACCGCCTCAAGTCTTCCAAGCGCTTGGTCTTGTGCCTCTTCAGAAAAAGTTAAACCTTCAACCGGAATAAGACGTCCTATTATTACATTTTCTTTAAGACCAATCAGCTTATCCTCCTGACCTTCCAGGGATGCTTCAGTTAAGACTTTTGTGGTTTCCTGAAATGATGCAGCAGAAAGCCATGAATCCGAGAATAGTGAAGACTTTGTAATTCCAAGGATTGTCTGCCTGGCAGTTGAGGGTTCACCGCCCTGGGAAAGGACTTCGGCATTAATTTCTTCAAATCTTGTTTTTGTAATAAAGTCTCCGGGAATAAGGGTTGTATCTCCTACGGTTTCAATAATTACTTTATCCGACATTTTTCGCAGAATTACTTCAAAATGTTTGTCATTTATGGGAATTCCCTGTGATTCATAAACTTTTTGCGCTTCATCAATAACGTAGCGCTGAGCGGCGGTGAGTCCTGAAATCTTAAGCACCTCCTTAGGATCAAGATATCCTTGGGAAAATTGAGTTCCAGCCTTAATTTCATCGCCGTCTTTAACATTTAATGCTCCGGCAAGCGGAATAAAATACTCTCTTTCCTCAACAGGTTTCCTGTGAGACGAGACTCTTACTATGTAGCCGTCTTCTTTTTCCTCAATATTTACTTTTCCTGAAATTTCAGAAATTGGGGAAAGGGCTTTTGGAGTTCTCATTTCAAATAATTCTTCGACGCGGGGCAACCCTTGGGTCACGTCACTCATAACAACTCCTCCAAAATGTTTTACCCTCATTGTAAGCTGGGTGCCCGGCTCTCCAATACTTTGAGCAGCAACAACCCCAGTTGGCACTCCCATCTCAACAATTCTTTTAACAGAAAAGTCCCAACCATAACACATAGTGCAGATTCCGTATTTCAATTCACAGGTAAGAGGTGACCTTACCAGTATTTCCTCAATGTCCTGGGAAACTATTTCATTTGCCCTACCTTCATTAATTTCTCCTCCTGCCTTAATAATTAATTTTTTGCTTTTTGGTGAAGTTATATTTTCGGAAGCAATTCTGCCTATTATTCTGTCTTTAAAAGATGAAAGCCTCTGAGGATCATTTGCAAGAATTATAATACCGTTTTTTGTCCCGCAGTCTTTCTCTCTTGTTATCATGTCATGGGATACATCAACAAGGCGGCGTGTTAGATATCCTGCGTTGGCGGTCTTAAGAGCAGAATCCGTAAGTCCTTTTCTGGAGCCTCGCGCCGATGCTACATACTCAAAAATAGAAAGTCCTTCGCGGAAATTGGATTTAATTGGAAGTTCAACAATTTTCCCCAAAGGATCAAGTATAAGCCCTCTCATTGCGGAAAGCTGCTTTAGCTGCTCTTTACCGGCACGGGCACCTTCTGAATCAATAATTGTTCTTATCACATTTCCCGGTTTTAAAAGATCCCATGTAAGATCCGCAATCTGCTCGGTTGTTTTTAGCCAGACTTCATTTGAAAGTCTTTTTCGCTCCTCATTTGTTATAAGTCCCTGCTGGAATTCAGTGTCTATTTCTCCGATTTTTTCCTCGGCGCTGTCGATTATTTCCTGCTTCTCAGAAATAAGCGCTGTATCAAATACGGATACCGATATTCCTGAGACAGTTGCTCCATAAAACCCAAGAAACTTAATTCTGTCAATTAATTCTTCTACTTCATCTTCAGAAACTGCTTCCATAGCTTTGATAATTATGTTTTTAATTCCTGATGCCTTAATAGGCTCATTTATAAACCCGAGGGTTTTTGGAAGTCTTTCGTTAAACATAAGTCTTCCAACAGAGGTCTCAACTGTTTCTTTGTCCACTTTTACTTTTATTTTTTGCCTAAGTCTGACTTTCTCAAGAGAATATGCCAGGAAAACTTCCTGGATGCTTCCAAATATTACTTCTGTCTCTTGGGACCTTGTCTGGTCTTGACTGCCTTGCTCCTCAAAATTAGTTAGGTAGAAAATTCCAACAGCCATTTCTTTATCAGGAAGAGTGATGGGGCTTCCGTCCGCAGGCTTAAGGAGGTTTTCCTTAGGCATCATAAGCTCAATTGCTTCTTTTTGGGCATTATAAGAAAGCGGAATATGAACAGCCATCTGGTCTCCGTCAAAATCCGCATTATATCCTTTACAGACACATGGATGGAGCTGAATTGCAGATCCTTCAATAAGAACCGGATAAAAAGCCTGTATTCCAAGCTTATGAAGCGTAGGCGCGCGGTTTAGAAGCACCGGATGGTTTTTGGTAATTTCTTCCAAAATATCAAACACTTCAGGCGGTCTTTTCTCGATAAATCTTTTTGCTGATTTGATGTTTGGAGCATATCCATTGATTATAACTTCTCGAAGGACAAAAGGCTTGAACATCTCCAAAGCCATTTCTTTTGGAAGTCCGCACTCAGAAAGCTTAAGTTCAGGTCCTACTACTATAACTGAGCGTCCCGAATAATCAACGCGCTTTCCCAAAAGATTCTGTCTGAATCTTCCTTGCTTACCTCGCAGCATATCTGAAAGGCTTTTAAGAGGGGATGAGATAACCTGACTGCTCCTTTGTGATACGTCTATTAGGGAATCGACTGATTCCTGAAGCATTCTTTTCTCATTTCTAAGAATTATTTCAGGTGCCCCCAAAGACATAAGGTGCTTCAGGCGGTTATTTCTATTGATGACACGTCTGTACAAATCGTTTAAGTCTGAGGTTGCAAATCGTCCTCCTGAGAGCTGAACCATCGGGCGAAGGTCGGGCGGAATCACCGGAAGGACGCTGTATACCATATCCTGAGGTTTTACTCCTGCTTTTCTTATCACTTCCAAAAGGCGCAGTCTTTTGATTAGCTTTAAGTATTTCTGGCCTTTGGTTTTTTCAACTTCCTGTCTAAGTTCAAGAATTAAATCATCAATTTTAATTTTTTCAATTAAGTCTGAAAGGCCTTCTGCTCCTGTTTTGAATGTGAAGAAAACTGAAATATCATATTCCAGAATCTTGAAATATTCGTCTTCTGAGAGAACCGAACCCGGCTTTAAATTCTTAACCAGGGTATTAAGAGCGTCTGAAATTTCATCAATTTTCTTGGACTCCTGGGCAACTCTGTCTGTAACTCTTGCAATTTTTTGTCTTTTTTCAAGCTCAAGCTCCTGCTCTATCAGGTCTTTTTGCTCAGGTTTTGATTTTTTAGATTCTTTTTTCTTTTTCTCTATCTCTTTTATAATTTCTTCCTCTTCTTTTTCTCCTTCTTTCTTAAGATCTGTTTTCCTTTTTTCAATATTCTGGGAAAAATTCTCAAACGCTTTTTTCTTTTTTTCATCATCAACACCGGTTACTAAATATGAGGCAAAATAAATTACAGACTCAAGATCTTTTTGCGACATGTCCAAAATGAGTGATAGAGGAGAAGATGCGCCTTTAAAATACCAGACATGGGCAACTGGACTGGCCAGTTCAATGTGTCCCATTCTTTCCCTGCGAACCCTTGAAAGAGTCACCTCAACTCCGCATTTGTCACAAATTATCCCTCTGTATCTGATTCTTTTATATTTTCCGCAGTAGCATTCCCAATCTTTGGTGGGACCAAAAATTCGCTCGTCAAAAAGCCCGTCTTTTTCAGGTCTTAGAGTTCTGTAGTTGATGGTTTCAGGCTTTGTTACCTCTCCGTAACTCCATCCTAAAACATCACTTTTTCCTGCAAGAAGGATTTTAAGCGACTGAAAATCTAAAATATTTATATCTTTTAACTTTTTATTTTTGTTATCCATCTATTTTTTCCTCCTGTCTATCCTCTCCGGGAGCGGGAACATTCTCAACGCCTTTGTCTCCTTTTGACACCTGCTCTGAAACTCCTCCAAGCACATTTTCCATTTCTTTTGCCTCCTCTTCTATTTTTTCATCTTTTACAGCTTGACTCATAGGCTCTGTCATTATCTGATCCGATGCGACTGTTGCACCCATTGGAACAACATTTAGTCCCAGTGCCTGAAGTTCTTTGATAAGTACTTTAAACGATTCGGGAACCTTTGGTGTTGGAATATTTGTTCCTTTAACAATTGCTTCAAAAGCTTTGGCGCGTCCTACCACATCATCCGATTTAATTGTCAGCATTTCCTGAAGCGTATAGCGTGCGCGGTGAGATTCAAGGGCCCAAACTTCCATTTCTCCAAGGCGCTGTCCTCCCATTTGCGCTTTTCCTCCCAAAGGCTGTTGGGTAACTAGAGAATACGGGCCGGTTGACCGGGCGTGGGTTTTATCTTCTACCATATGGATGAGTTTCATAATATATTCAACTCCCACCACAACGGCATTTTCATAAGGCTGCCCTGAACGCGGGTCAAAAAGCACGGTTTTTCCATTTTCCGGAAGTTTTGAAACCTTAAGCTCGTTTATTATTCTTTCCTCATCCACTTTTTCAAATACGGGAGTTGCAACTTTTTTATTCTGTTTATGAGCTGCCCATCCAAGGTGTGCTTCAAGAAGCTGTCCCAGATTCATACGCGCCAATACCGAAATCGGAGAAATAATAATGTCCACCGGCGTTCCGTCGGAAAGATATGGCATGTCAACTTGAGGCACTATTTTTGAAATAACTCCTTTATTTCCATGCCTTCCTGCCAGCTTATCTCCTACTACAACGTGGCGGAACTGTGCTACTTCAACTATGATTTTCCTGATTGTTCCGGGCTCAAGTTCATCGCCTTTTTTGCGGTCCAAAATCTGAACATTTATAACAGTTCCCCGCTCGCCGTTTGGCATTCTAAGAGAAGTGTCCCTTACTTCTCTTGCCTGTTCTCCAAAAATAGCTCGGAGCAATCTTTCCTCAGCGGTTAGCTCGGTCTCTCCTTTAGGAGCGATCTTTCCGACCAATATATCACCGGGTCCCACCTCTGATGAAACAACAACAATTCCTTCTTCATCAAGATTTGCCAAATCTTCTTCTGAAACATTTGGAATATCCCGTGTAGTCTCCTCAGGTCCCAGTTTTGTTTCAACAACAGCCGCCTCGTATTTTTCTATATGAATTGATGATAAAATGTCTTCTTTGACAAGCCGGTCAGAGATTACAATAGCATCCTCATACCCCAGCCCCTCATAAGAGGCATAGGCAATCAGTAAATTCTGTCCAAGAGCAAGCTCTCCGTTTTCAGATGAGGGACCGTCTATCAGAAGATCTCCTTGCTTGATTTTCTGACCTGTTGTGACCATAGTCCTCTGGGTGTATGCTGTTGCCTGAGAAGTACGCTGAAAAGTTTCAACCTTATAGGTTTCTTCCTGGCTTTTACCTTTGAAGACTACTCTGTCAGAATCTGCATAGGTTACTGTCCCATCGCTTGACGCTTTAATAACCCTTCCCATTACCTCACTTACTGCTACCTCCATGCCAGTTCCTACAACAGGGCTGTGAGGTTTTACCAAAGGAACAGCCTGGCTCTGCATGTGAGTACCCATAAGTGCGCGGTTGGCTTCATCGTGGGAAACAAAAGGAATAAGGGATGCTGCGGTTCCCACAACCTGGCGCGGCACTACATCTATAAATTCCACTTTTTCTCTTTCTGTTTCAATAAATTCTCCTCTGTGCCTAACTGGGACTCTATCCTGTGTTATTGTCTGGTCATCATTTAGTGCATCCGAATGCGTAATATAATGTCCTCTTTCATCATCTGCCGACATATAAACAATTTCGTCTGTAACGCGGGTCAGTGTCTTATTTCCTTTTTTGGCGTGAACCACTCTTCTGTAAGGAGCTTCTAGAAATCCGTAGTTATTGACTTTTGCGTAAAGCGACAAATAAGTGACAAGCCCGATATTTGGTCCTTCAGGACTTCTGATCGGACAAATTCTACCGTACTGGGAACTATTGATGTCTCTTATTGAAAACGCCGCGCGCTCGCGGGATATTCCTCCTGTTCCCATAACTGTCAGCCTGTTTAGATTATCTATTTCCGATAATGGGTTTGTTTGATCTAGGATTGTTGAAAGCTGAGAGGTTCTGAAGAATTCGTTGATTGATGCCATAATCGGTCTTGCGTTAATAAGCCCCGCAATTGTCACAGGCACATCGGGCGTGATAAGACTCATCCGCTCCTTAATGCTTCGCTCAAGACGTAGCACTCCAACTCTAAATGCGGTATTTGCTACCAATTCCCCAACGCGTCTTACTCTTCTGTTGGCCAGGCTGTCAATATCATCCACACCGTCTTCTCCCTGAGAAAGCTGGATAAGATATGCAACCGTTGCCACTATATCATCAACCGTCAGGACTCTTTCCTGAGTGGAAGTAAACCCCGCAACGTCTTTGAGTTTTTTATTAATTTTGTATCTTCCCACATTTCCAAGATCATAGCGTCTTGAGTTAAAAAACATTCCAAAGAAATTTTCTTTAACTTTTTCCAAAACAATAGGCTCTCCGGGATGCATTTTCTTAAATATCTCAATAAGTGCTTCTGTTTGGGACGCTGTATCGTCTTTTTGAAGAGTGTTGTTGATAAAAGACGTCTTATCAGCCTCAAGTTTTTCAAACTTGGATCTTATGTTGTCGTTATCTGAAACTCCTATTGCTCTAAGGAAAGCTGTAACCGGGAATTTCCTTCTCCTGTCAATTTTAACAGTTATGGTCTGGTATCTGGTGGTTGAAAATTCAAGCCACGATCCATGAACCGGTCTTATTTCTCCGGTATAAAGAGCCTGTCCTGTTACTGCGTCCTGGGTAGCTGTAAAAAACACACCGGGAGATCTAACCAGCTGATTAACAATTGCCCGCTCAATTCCGTTTATAATAAAAGTACCCCGCATAGTCATTTGCGGGATATCTCCTAAAAATACCTCTTGATTGATTTCCTTACCTGTCTTCTTATTAAGGAGAGATGCCTTAACATACAAAGGAGCATCATAGGTGAGACCTTTTGTAAGACAAAGCGAGGGTTCGTTTGTGGGTTTTCCAAGTCTGTAATCTTTGAGGGTAAGCGTCCAATTTTTCCCTGTGAAATCATCAATAGGAGAAATTTCTTGTAAAACATTTCCTATTCCTTCTTCTTCAAATTCTTTATATGATTCTTTCTGAACAATTAAAAGACTGAGCTCTGGTAAAACAGGAAAATTTTTACCCCAATTCTCTCGTGTTGGAATCTTATCTTCGGATAATTTCGATTTAGGCATCTGGCAAATTTAATTGTGGGCAGTAATTACTCGACAAAAAAGATGCACAAGGTGCACCACCCTTCAAATAGGATCTTTCGTCTTAAAGTAATATGTTTATATCATTCACCCTGCGTGCCTGTCAAGCACCAAAATTAAAAAGTATTTTCAATTGTCAAAATTAACGTGACGCTGTCTCCGCTTGTTATTTTTTCATTTCTCCTTACTTCTTTTTTAATTGGCAAAAGATATGTTCCTTTTTTCTCCCAGAAAATTGAAGTTTTCCAGGAAGTCGAGCCCAATGTTATTCGAACAGGAATAGATCCCCAGCCTCTGTGGACATGTCGAAACTCGCGCCGGATCAAACTGGCTTCCTTTCTGGGAATTGTTACAAAATACCAGGGACTTGGTCCCTCATAAATCCAGAGTTTTGCCGTAATTTTCCTCTCATAAGAATCCATGAAGAAATTATATCATTGGTGTTGTATCAAACAAATGAAGCAGAGCAAGCTTTTATAAGTCGCCGCAGGATGTATATACGCTTGATTCGGCTGAAGATTTATGAACGTTTATTGCCAGAGGCAGCTCACTCATTAAAGTTGCCAGATCTACACCAACAATTGTCTCTGAAACTCCGTCTGCCACATTTGCTAAGGGATAAACAACATCTCCCACATCAGGACATGCGCCCATATGAATATGTGCCGGCTGTTCCACATCTGATGGCACTCCAAGCTCAATTAAAACATTTACTTGTCCATCCTCTTCTGTTAGAGTTGCAGTGCCCGATTGACCGGAATCATTTTGTTCATCAAGCACCACAGTCAATGACTCACCTTCCTCCACATCAGTGCCTTCTTCTGTTGTTTGCTCTGTTGGTTGTTGGTATAAAGGTGTAGTCCTGTTTGAAAGGAAGAGGAAATAAATTGCAGCGTAAACAATCACTCCTATGACAACGTAGATAATTATATTTTTAGGGGTAAATAAGTTTTTTCCGTAACTTCCAAGCGCCATACAAATATTTTGCCTTAATTTTTTTATTCTGTCAAGCACAGTGAGCGGAAAAACTCAGAACGGGATGTCTTCCTGGACTTGTTTGCCTTCTTGAGCAAACCCTTCCATTTTGCTTCTGTATATGCACCAGATGCAAGTCTCTGTTGCAGAAGGCCTTGAACCTTTAAGAAGACTATCTACATCTTTTGCAAAGTTAAGGAATCCCTCCTCGTCCGAGGGCACTTCAAACCAATGAGCAGGAAAATCCAAAAGCGCTTTGCCGTTTTTAAACTCTGCCTGATCCGGGTAAAAAATCAAAAGTCCCATTTTTGAAATTTTAATAGGTTTCCCGTCTTTTGGGTTTTCTAAAGCAAACTTGTAAGCACCAAGCTGGGTTTTATATTTTTCGATTTTATCATCTCCCGGCTGGCTGATTTTTAAATCCACAAGCGTATGGCTGCCGTCGGGATTTTTTACCAAAAGATCATATTTTCCCTTGAGGTAAACTGAGGTATTTGGAATAACAACAGATTCCACCCACCCTTCCTGGATTACCACTTCGCCATCCGGCAGATCTTTGGAGATAGTTTTAAGGCTCTTCCCCACCAGATTTCCCTGAATGCGGGTATTAATTGCGCCGAAAACTCCGGGCATGGGCATACTCGGCAGATAAATTCCTTCTTTGATTTTTAAATAGTAGCAGTGTTTGCAGTCTTCCCAAAGATACGCAAAATCCGAGGGGGAGAGTTTATAAATCTGATTAGTCATGGCTAGGAATTATAACGCTTTAAACATTATAAAAC
>CAZFNO010000009.1:9799-11056 GCA_964520695.1 uncultured Gammaproteobacteria bacterium
TCGGTTCTTGCAAGTCTTAGTTTTTCTCTTTTTTTATTATCGTCAATGATTGTTTTTTCAAGTGCCGACTGACATTCTTTATTGGTACAAATCAGCTGGGTGTGATAGATTATCATAAACCCTTCCGAGTGCTCGTGTTTTATTCTTTCAGTCCACGCCTTTGAAACACGCCTTTTACTTCCGCATCTATCACACGGCATATCTGATGAGGACGCCCAATTTCCGATTTTTGGCATTATGATATCCTTTCCCGACTATCTAATAATTTCTCCTGGATCCTCTTTGGTCTCTTCTTTGATTTCCTCTTTGACCGTTATTTCCAAATGAATTATCTCTTGAGTAATCTGTCCTGGGTCTTGCTTCCTTGACCACAATTGAACGTCCGTCCAGCGTTGTTCCGTTGAGCTTATCAAGCGCAAGTTTTGCTTCATCATCTGTTGACATTTCAACAAATCCAAAACCTTTGCTTTGACCTGTGAATTTATCCATAATAACTTGTGCTGATGTTACTTTTCCAATTTCTGAAAAATGCTTTTCTAAGCCGTCGCTTGTTGTTGAGTAGGATAGTCCTGCTATAAATAAGTTTTTTGCCATTTCTCTCTCCTTTCTTAAGTTTTTAATTAATAAATAGCGGAAAAATAAAAAATGAGGTTTTTTAAATTCAGTCTAGAAATTAATTCTAAACCTATTATAGCAGATTAGAGGCACTTTCCCTAATCTTCCGGTTCAGGCGTGGGCTCTTCTTCAGGAACTTCTGTTGGTGTAAGGCTAGGCGCTACTATTTCCAGAAGCTCTATCTCAAACTGGATTGGCGTATTAGGAGGAATCGGTCCCTGACCTGCCTCCCCATACGCAAGGCTTGAGGGAATTACAAGCTTTCTAACTCCGCCTACCTTCATCCCCAAAACTCCCTGCTCAAATCCCGGAATAATCTGTCTGGCGCCCACAGTTATTGTAAAAGGTTGATTTCTGTCTTTTGAGGAATCAAATTTCTTTCCGTCTAAGAATGATCCCACGTAATGTACTACTATAGTATCTCCCAACGCAACAGCCCCGGAGCCTGATCCAATCTTTATATCCTGTCCCGCAAGCTGGGTTATATTGGGAGTCGGGGAAGCCTGATTGAGATCAAAACCAAAATCTCCAAGCTGGTCAGTCTGTGAATTGTCTTTTCCCCAAACCTGAAAAAGGAAAAGGAACATTAAAAAAAGCCCAAGTCCTATTCCTCCAAAAACCGCAATCTGCCTGTTATCCATC
>CAZFNO010000009.1:11156-12271 GCA_964520695.1 uncultured Gammaproteobacteria bacterium
GCTATTATAACAAAAAATTTGAATCTTGAACGACTAATTGCAAATTATGATTTTAGTTTTTGAAGTTGGTATAATACGACCATGTCGGCACAGTCGATTATTTTAAAATACATAGACTTTTTTGAACGCAGGGGACATAAACAGATACCAAATAGTCCTTTGGTTCCGGAAAACGATCCGACAACGCTTTTTACCAGTGCCGGAATGCAGCCCCTTATTCCTAACTTATTGGGCGAGCCCCATCCCCAAGGCAAAAGACTGGTAAATGTCCAGAACTGTTTCCGCTCCCAGGACATAGATGAGGTAGGAGACAACCGTCATACTACTTTTTTTAGAATGCTTGGCAACTGGAGTCTGGGAGATTATTTCAAGCGCGAAGAAATTGAATGGCTGTGGGAATTTTTAACAGAAGAGATAAAACTTCCCAAGGACAAACTCTATATTACAGTTTTTAAAGGCAGTGGTAATGTAGACTATGATCATGATTCTGAAGATATCTGGAAGAAAATATTTCAACGTGAAGGAATTGAACCAAGGATTTTTGCGGACGAAACTAACTGGTGGTCAAGATCAGGATCCCCGGATGATATGCCCCTTGGTGAACCCGGCGGACCCGATACCGAAGTCTATTTTAAGTTCGAGGATGTAAATCACGCAGACAAATGCGGCGGAGACGACCCGACAAAATGTAAATGTGGAAAGTTTTTAGAAATTGCAAATTCTGTTTTTATACAGTTTCAAAAAAAAGAGAGTGGGCTTTTGGAACTTTCGCAAAAAAATGTAGATTTTGGAGGAGGACTTGAAAGGCTTTTGGCAGCGGTTGAAAATCAACCGGATATATTTCAAACCAGCACATTTTTTTCGATACTACGTCGTATCGAAGTTTTAACAGAAAAGGAATACAGACAAAATAAAAAGTCATTTAGAGTTACCGCTGATCATCTCAAAGCTTCTGTTATGATCATAAACGCGGGAGTTACTCCTTCCAACAAAGAACGGGGCTATATTTTAAGAAGGCTTTTGAGAAGAAGTTTTGACAATTGGTACCAGCTTGACGGTGGGGACCTGACACCGGTTATTGAAACAATTGCTGGGGAAGCAAGTAAAACCGATCC
>CAZFNO010000009.1:12371-18372 GCA_964520695.1 uncultured Gammaproteobacteria bacterium
TTTTATGAATTTATGCCGCATGAGAGAGCAAAAGAAATAGGTGCAATAGGACTTTTTGATGAAAAATATGAGGGCGAGGTAAAAGTTTACTTGATAGGAAGCAAAGATCCGGGTCTAGCTTATTCCAAAGAATTTTGCGGAGGCCCTCATGTCAACTGGACTCGGGAAATAAAAAGCTTTAAGATAATAAAGCAAGACAATATTGGAGGGGGTCTTCGCCGGCTTTATGTTAAAGTCGGATAACTGCCTATGAATTTGCCAAATCTGCCTTTTCTTAAGAATAAAAAGGAAAGTGAATATTATCTTTCTTTAGTGCTAAGAGATGAAAAAGCCTCAGCTGTTGTCTTTGAGCAAATCGGCGGACACATAAATGTAGTAGGAGAACACGTTGAACATTTTAAATCCGGTATTGAGGACGCTTCGGAAGAAGAGCTTTTAGATGTAATTGACAAAGCCGTTTCAGTTGCTGAAAAAAATCTTCCCGAAGGGGTTGAAAGCCAAAAAACCATCTTTGGTGTAAAATCCGACTGGATAGATGAGGGAAAAATCAAAAAAGAATATTTGGAAAAGCTCAAAAAGGTTAGCGATGAGCTGGGTTTTAAGCCCGAAGGTTTTTTGGTAATACCCGAGGCAATTGCCCATCTGCTGCAAAAAGAAGAGGGTGCTCCCCCAACCGCAATTCTTTGTGAAATTACAAAAAAAACGGTAACGCTTTATCACATAAGAAATGGAAAGGTTGTGGACTCAAACTCAGGTCTTATTGATGCTGCGCCTATTGAAGCTGTTGAAGGGCTTCTTAAACATTTTGTTGCAAAAGGTCCTCTTCCGTCACGGATTATTTTATTTAACGGAGGGGATAAAAATCTCCAGCAGGATTTTATTGCTCACAAATGGGATAAGGGGCTTAAATTTTTGCACGTGCCTCAAATTACAACTCTTCCTTCCAATTTTGACGCAAGGGCAGTTTTGTCTGGTGCTGCCCAGCAGATGGGATTTGAAATTTTTGAATCGTCGGTTAAAAAGGTGGGGGCAAAAGACCAGAATGAAACAGCAGCTGAAGAAATAGGAGTGGGGGAAGACAAAACTTTGGCAGAGGCGGTTTCTGAATTTGGATTTAAGGGAGGCGATGTGGTTAAGGAGGAAAAGACAGAAGACATGCCTCCCAAAACGGCAATTTCCGATAATCTCAAGCAGCCTACGGTTCAGGATCAGTTCCGTGAAATTCCCGAAGAAGTAAAGCTTAAGACCGAAGAAGGCAAACAGCTTCCTCAAAAAGCGTCTTTGCTAACAAGTGCTATAGTAGCAGGATTTAAAAAAATTAATTTTAAGGGAATTTTGGGAAGCGCTATGCGTTCTCCCAAAAAACTTTTAATTGGAGTTGTTCCCTTTATCCTGTTTCTTCTTTTCCTATATTTCTTCTTTTTTGCAAGATCTGCTGTTGTCACGATTGAAACAAATTCGCGCCAGGTTGAGCTTACACAGGACGTAACTTTCTCCCAAACAAAAGAAACAGACGCTTCGGAAAACGTTATTAATGCGCAGTTTCTGACGGTCTCCCAGGATGGCAGGCAGTCCATAGCAACAACCGGCAAAAAAGAAACAGGAGAAAAAGCAAAAGGAACAGTAACAATATTTAATAATAACGACAGCGCCCAGACTATTCCCACGGGAACAAAACTTACTGCGGGAAAATTCGTGTTTTTAACAGATAAAGCTGTAACAGTAGCATCTGCATCCGGTGATATATTTTCAGGGACTGAACCGGGGAAAACTGATGTAACGGTAACTGCCGAGACTTTTGGAGACGATTATAACGTAGGAGCAAACACCAAATTTGAAATAAGCGGAGCATCCTCAATTGCCGCAAAAAATGACAATGCGTTTTCGGGCGGCACTACCAAAGTTCTTAAGGTTGTATCAGAAGAAGATATAGAAAAACTTGAAAAAGAACTTATTAAATCGCTTGAATCCGGAGCGCGGGATGAAATATTAAAACAAGCCAAAGGCGGATCAGTGGTCCTTCCCAATTTTATATCAACAACATTTAATAAACAAAGCTTTAATAAAGATGAAGGAGAAGAAGCAAACGAATTGACCCTTACCTCAACTGTTAATTTTGAAGGAATCTCATACAAAAAGGAGGATATGAGAAATTACGCAGAAGACAAATTTGATGATGAGCTGGATAAGAATATGGCAATCAACAGCGAAAATATCAGGGTAAATGCAAAGAGTCTTAAAAAACAGGGGAGAGAGGCATCGGCAGAAATTAATATTAAAGCGCGCGTTATACCAAAAATTGACCCTGAAGAACTCTCAAAACAAATTTCCGGAAAATCAAGAAAAAGAGCACAGGAAATTATTTCAGAGCTTCCTGAAGTAAGAAGGACTGAAATAGAATCAACCCTTGATTTTATACCTATTCTCCCCAAAAACCTTCCTTTCAGATCAGGGAAAATTACAATTGTTATAAACAATGACTAAGCATTACTATAAAAGCAAAAGAATTAATTATAAAAGGTTCTTAAAGTTTTTTAGCCTCATTGCCGTAGTGTCGGGCGCTTTAATTTTTCTCTACATATTTTTTCCGTTTATTTCCTGGCAGATTTATTTTGCACCCGTTTTTGCTGCCCAGAAGATTAATGCCCCAATTCCGCAGACCTCGGTTATTGGAAATGGCGGTTTTGCATCTCTTATTTCAAATGCCGCGGTAAATATAGGAGCCGACTACACAAAAGCCGATAACTGGTATCCTCAAATAAAACCCGAGGGAGGCGTTGTTGCTAATTACTCAATCTCTATTCCAAAACTTGGCATTGAAAATGCAACGGTCACAAACGCCCACAATGATTTGACAAAAAGTCTGATTCAGTATAATAAAAACACAGTTCCTCCGCTAACGGGAAATACAATAATATTTGGCCATTCAACTCTTCCCCAGCTCTATAATCCATCGGATTACAAAACAATATTTGCCAACGCTTATAAGCTGGAATCCGGGGATACAATTTCAGTCCATTTGAGAAATAATTTATATACTTATAAAATTGAATCAATAACCGTTGTTGATCCACAGGATACCTCTATTTTCTCACAAAACCCAACAGATAGTTTTTTAACTCTTGTTACCTGCACTCCGCCGGGAACTGTTTGGAAAAGACTTGTTGTTAAAGCAAGGCTTATGAAAACATGATGGAAAGAGGCTCACTTCAGCGATTTTTATACTCGGTTTGGCCCGCCGTTTATCGGCTGATAAACGGCTTTCTCTATTTTTTGCTCAGGATTTTTAGAAATTTTATAAAGCTTGCAAAATCTCAAATAAAAAACGAATGACAGAAAACCAGGTGGCAATGGACGCCATCCGAAAAAAACTGGTCGGAAAAACGCTCACTTATAAAGAAATCTACTCGGTTATGGATCAGATTTCAAGAAATAAGATGGGAGACGTATTGATTGCATATTTTGCGGCTTCGGGTTTTTCCAAAGGCTTCACCGAAGAGGAGATTTACTTTCTCACCAAGGCCATGGTTGAAACAGGCGAAAAACTGAAATTTTCAGGGATTATTGCCGATAAACATTCTATCGGAGGTGTTCCGGGGACAAGAACAAGTCTTATTATTACCCCAATTGTTGCAGCCGCAGGATTTAAAATACCCAAAAGCTCCTCTCGTGCTATAACCACTCCCGCAGGAACAGCTGATGATATGGAAATTTTAGCCCCAGTTGTTCTGACGAAAAGAAAAATTATAAGCGTTGTAAAAAAAACAAACGGCTGTATTGTATGGGGAGGAAGTTTTAATATTGCTCCGGCTGATGACATTATTATAAAAGTTGAGGAAGCGCTTCTTTTTGAATCTTACGATAAAATTTTGGTATCAATCATGGCTAAAAAAGTGGCTTTTGGCGCAACTCACGTTGTAATAGATCTTCCGTACGGAGATCATGTAAAAGTACATAAATTATCTGATGCCAAAATACTGAAAGAGAAATTTGAAAAACTGGCCAAAAAATTTAATATTAAAATTGAGGTCTTGATTCAAAGAACCCGAGAACCGGCAGGCCGGGGGATAGGGCCTATTCTTGAAACCCGCGAATCACTTATGGTTCTTGAAAGAGATCCACAAAGGTCTCTGGATCTTGAAGCAAGGAGTATAAATCTGGCAGGAAGTTTACTTGAGCTTTGTTTGTCAGATGCTTCCACAACTCTTCGCGAAAAAATAAGGCGGGAGTACAAAAACGGACACAACTTCGCACAGTCAATTCTGGATGAGGGGCACGCTCTTTCAAAAATGCGAGAGATTATAAAAGCCCAGGGCGGGAATCCAAATATTAAAAGTTCGGATCTTAAGAGCGGAAAATATTCTTATACATATTTTTCTCCAAAAAGAACTAAGATTGAAAGTATTTACGTAGGCAATTTAACGCTTATTGCGCGCATACTTGGCGCACCTGATATGAAAGGCGCGGGAATATATCTTCATAAAAAAATAGGAGAGGAAATAAAAGAGGGTGATAAAATCTGTACTTTTTACTCCCAATCAATGTATAATCTTAAAGAAGGAAAAGAGAGTCTTAAGAATCTGCCGTTATTTAATTTTAAATGAAGCGAATTTATATAACTCTTATAATCTTGGCGATAATTGCTTCCTCTTTTGTTGTCTGGTGGATCAATGGAACATCTCCTGCAGACAAAAATAATACGACTCCCAAAATATTTATAGTTGAGCAGGGCCAGGGTGTTAGGGCAATTGCTAAAAATCTAAAAGAAGAAGGTTTAATAAAAGATCAAATAATATTTTTTCTTTTGACAAAAAAGCTTGGCCTTGACCAAAAAATTCAGGCCGGAAGTTTTAGGCTCTTCTCTTCGATGAGCGCTTCAGAAATAGCACAGGAATTAACCCATGGAACACTCGATATCTGGGTAACTGTACCCGAAGGTCTGCGAGCTGAGGAAATTGCACAGCTTCTTGAGAAAAATATGCCGGGCTATGAACCCTCCTGGGATAAGGCTCTTTCAGAAAATGAAGGATACCTATTCCCCGACACGTATCTTTTTCCTAAAGATTCTGACGCAAATACCATAATTTCAATAATGAGAGGAAATTTTGAAAATAAATTTAAAACTCTGGATACATCCGGATCTAACTTAACGGAAAAACAAATTATCACCCTGGCATCACTTATTGAGCGAGAAGCAAGGCATAGTAAGGACCGCCCCCTTGTTTCAAGTGTTATAAATAACAGGCTCGGTATTGGAATGAAACTCGACATTGATGCGACGATTCAGTACGCGCTGGGATATCAGACGAACGAGAAAAGATGGTGGAAAAGTTCTCTAACAAACCAGGACAAACTGATCAATTCTCCCTACAACACTTACCGTGTGGCAGGACTTCCTCCGGGTCCAATTTCAAATCCGGGGCTTGCAAGCCTTCAGGCAGCAGTAAATCCTGCGCAAACGGATTATCTATACTATATCACCGACCAGGACGGAGTAAACAGATACGCTGAAACTTTCGAGGAACATAACCAAAACATCACCACCTACGGACTGTAAATTCCAAACCTAAGGAGAAAGTGCGCCAATGACTGATTGAGCTGCTGCAATTAGAGCATCTGCTTGTTCACTGGTGATTTGATTACCACGTTGTGCTTCAACTGCATTAATGAAAGCATTTAAAGAGTTAATAGCAGCTTGGTCATTATTGTTGTTTATGTCGTCCAGTGCATTTAGAGCTGAGTCAAGCTTTGCATCAAGTGAATTATCTATTCCCTGCTGAAGGTTGAAGGATTCTACAAGATCTACTAGATCCTCAATTGCGCCAGTTGGAGTCACTACATTAATAGTAATTGTGTTTGATGAAACACCGCTACCTCCATCATTATCTGTTACAGTAAGGCTTACCGTGTATGTTCCGGCAGTTGTGTAAGTAAATGTTCCATCAACTGTTCCTGAACCGTTAGTCTCAGTTACAACTCCTTCCGATGTCCCTTCCCCAAA
>CAZFNO010000010.1:0-16747 GCA_964520695.1 uncultured Gammaproteobacteria bacterium
CCAATCGGCCAGCAGGTTTGGACAATTATGCCGTCAACGCCGCTTTTCATAAGATACTCAGTATCCCAGGGGTTTACTATTTTTGTTTGAGTAACGCTGTATTTATAGTCTTTCCCGCCTCTTTTAATATCAATCTCGTCCCCTATTTTTAGCTCCCCCAGCTTTAGAAAAACAGTGTTATAAGACGTTATTTGAAATGGATTTCCTGAGGAATGGGCGAAAATAAAGCTTCTCCCCGCCTCTCCCGGAAGTGGAGTTCCTGCAGCGTGAGCGACTCCTGATTTAAGTACTTCCTGGTAAATTTTTTCACGCCACGGATCTACGTTAAATATAAGAGGGGCTTGTGCTTTAATTTTGGGAATTGTTATATAGTCGCCTGAAAGATCGGTGGTTTGCATTATCTCCTTAGGAAACAAGTAAGCAGATATGACGGGATAATAAACAAGAAATGCAAGTAAAACAGATGAAATTATCAGTAGATTTCCTATATGAAACAAAACTCCCCGCCTTTCGGCGGGCAAGTCTTTTTGAGGGTTAATTAGCTTTCCACCCTTGGGGTGGATGGCTAATCCACTTTTTGGTTTAGATGTCTTTTTAGTAGTTTTTTTCGTACTTGTTTTTAACATGGCTTGAGATTATACCAAGGAGGTTAGTTAAGTGCAAGATTTGGAGAGTTGCCGGATTTTAGCCGCAGGTACCAACCCATAAAAAACATTAAAATATTTGCAATTCCCAGGAGGAGTAAATTTGAAGGCCCGGTAACAGGAAGCCCATCACCGTCTTGTCCATTATCACCTGCTCCACCGCCACCGTTTCCATTTCCGTTGCCGTTTCCATTTTTTCCGTCTGCTCCGCTTGACGGTGGAGTTGGAGGATTTCCGTCCGGCGGTTTGTCATCCCCGTCTTTTTTCTGATCACAGCAGTCTACATCTACCCATCCGAAATTTACCGGACCGTTTGTGATATTTGACTGATAGTAAATGTCGCCAGTTGCAATTTTGACATCTCCATTGTTACCATTTGCCTCATTTTTTCCTGTGTTAAGATCCCAGTTGGAGTTATTTACAATATTAGCACTGTTTTCAATACTTATATCCAAGTCGTTATCGTTGATTATTACAACGGAATTATCTGAGTTCTCACCGTTACCATCAATTTTGATATTAATGCTTCCGCCGTCCTGTTTCGCTTTTACATGATAAACATTTATGTCGGTATTTGAAATATTATCAGAAACATTAATATCTCCGGTAACTATTGTTACGCTTCCGACATTTTGATTTGCGCTGTTGTATCCGGTGTTGGCAGTGCCGGTTATAGTATTTGAAATATTTGCGTTATTGGTGATTGAAACATTTGTAGCACTTGTGTTGGTGTACACTACTAAATTCTTGGAGCCTGATCCGTTTCCTGTTATTGATAACGAGCTGTCACCGCTGCAGCAACCTGCATTAACATAGCTTTGATTTATATTCTCATTTGAAATTGACGTATTAACATCAATGTTACCTGTTTCAACATTTGCGTCTCCGGTATTTTCACTTGCACTATTATCACCGGTATTTGCATTTACATCAACGTTATTTTTAACCTGGGCATCATTGTTCTGCTGCGTGGTAGTTGTTTTCTCGACGTTTACATTAACGTTACTTGTAGATCCTTCTCCGTTTCCTGTTATGCTTATTTCATCAGCAAGAACATAGTAGGGGTTAACTATTAAACTGGCAGATATTGCTATAAATAACAGCTTTCTCATATTTTGGAAGTCTATAACTCTATTGAGTCTAAAACTTTGTGAGCAGATTATTAGGGCAGAGTTTAATTGATGGCAGGTCGTTTTAAATAAATTTTTCTGATTTTATTACCGATTATTATTGAGGATCCAATGAGGGGCAGTAATATGAAGAGCCACGCAAGGTTGAAACTTACTTTACTATCGGAATCTCCTTTTGTCAATAGATCAAAATTGCCGGAATTTACTGTCAATCCAGCCACTTTTACATTTTGGTTATCGCCCGAAATTCCAGCGCTTCCTCCTGAAAATGATACTCCTGCCGCTATTGCTATGTTTCCCTGATTTTGAGAGCTTGTGTTTGATGTTGAGACCGAATTGTTTGACTGATCTGATGAATCATTCGTTTCGCTGTTAATATTTTGAACTACGCCTTGGGCTTGGGCTGCTTCTTTTTTAGCACCTGGTGTTAGGAAATCCCCAGTCCAACTTCCAAACACATTTACAAATGTAACCAGGAGTTTTCCGCCAATTATATTATTATTTACATAATTTACTATATTTGCCAGAACTTTTGCGTCACCTGTTAAAATACTCACATCTCCTCCTGTATTTTTGCTTGCATCATTTTTTCCTGTGTTTGCAACCAGATTTAAATTGTTTTCAACATTTGCAACATTTGTTTGGTTGACATTATTATTTGTTGTTGTATTTACAATGCCGTTATTTGTAGAATCCGCCCCATTATTGGCATTTGTGACATTTATTACTCCATTGGGATCAATTGAGAATAGGGCATTTCCTGAGCCTGCAAGTTTGCCATACTCATCTGAGCCAAATAGCTTGCCGACCCAGTTGCCGGCTTCATTTATAATAACAAGCCACATATTTCCGCCAATTAAATTCATATTGGCAATATTTAGAATCGATGCATCCAGTGTTGAACTTCCTGTTGTAACATCAACACTTCCCCCGGTATTTTTGGAAGCATCATTTTTTCCTGTTTCCGCCTCCATATATAAATTGTTGGCAATATTTGCATCGTTTGCTTGATTAATGTTGTTGTTTGCAGAGCTGTTAACAAGTGCGCCATTTTGCGAATCTGCCCCGTTTCCCGAATTGGTAACATTTACATCCTGTCCGCAAAGCCCGCATGCTATTTGATTAAATACGTTCTCGGGAAGAATTATATCTCCAATCAAATCTCCGAATATATTAACAACTCCAAACATCACTCCTCCGACGATATTGTTATTGAGAAAAGTAAGAAGGTTTGCCGCAACATTTGCGTCGCCTGTTGTAATACTTACATCCCCTCCTGTGTTTTCATTGGCATCATTGTGTCCTGAATCAGCTATTAAATTTAGATTGTTTACAACAGTCCCATCGTTTAGCTGATCTATATCATTGTTTGTTTCAATTGTTACTTCCCCCAAGTTATCCGAGCCCGCACCATTACCTGTATTTGCGATTGCTATATCTCCTCCGTCGCACCCCGAAATACATCCAGCCGCAAAATCCAAAATATAATCTCCTACATAGTTATCTACAATGTTAAACTCCGAGACAGAGACTCCAGCTACATTTGTATTTGCCGCAGTAATTGAGGTTGCTGATACATTTGCGTCCCCTGTTGTAATTGAGGCATCTCCTACGTTTCTGCTTGCGGAGTTGTCACCGCTTACAGAGGTTTGATTAAAATTATTGGAAACAGTTGCAGAATTATTTTGATCCGTATTATTATTGTTAACTACTGTTGCAGAACCGGAGTTATCGGAGTTTGTACCGTTACCATCGTTCAAAATACTAATTCCGCCTCCATCGCTGGATGTGTTATTTGCTCCTGCAATATTTGTATTTCCCAAATTGTAAATCTGAGACGTATTATTGGCATCGCCTGTTACAATTTGCGGGTCACCGCCGTTATAATTTGATTTTTGATCACCGGTTTCCTGCGTTGTTGTTTGGGTTGTTGGGGTTTGACTGCTTTGCGTTTGAGTATCCAAGGCCTGGCTGTCTGTTGATCCCGCAGGTTGGGCTTCCTGACCAGGGCTAGCTTCCTGCCCGCTTGTTGCTTCAAGTGTTGTTGTGGAAGTTGTTGATCCCTCGGGAGGCTTATCATCTTTTGGAGGTTTATCGGCTTTTTCCGCTTCCTGGCCGCTTGTTGCCTCTTGTCCGCTTGTTGCCTCTATTGCATAAGCAAAAGAACCACCCTGACCCAAAATCAGAGTAAAAATTAAAATAATCGAGATGATCTTTTTAAATAAATAGTTCATTTCTAATCTAGAATTAAAAATCTAATTTATAAATTTCAAATTCTAAATCTTATTCCTGGTGTAGGATCTTGCAGAAGTGCCAGCAAGACCCTACAGCCAAAAATAATTTTAAAGACCTAATGCGTCCAGAAGGTCACCAAGGTCAAAACTTAGTGAAATACTAAGTCCGCCAAAGTCCCATTCCGGAAAATCCCAATCAGGTCCGTCACCGCCAAGTCCGTTTTGATTGGCGCTGTTTGATACATCAACTGTTACGTCTGCATCACCGGTGTCAACAGAAGGATCTGTTCCTTCACCTGTGTTTTTATTGACATCGTTATTACCAGTTTCCGCATCTAATTTCTTGACGTCATTATCGAAATCAGCTTTATTGTGCTGATCCGCGTCTTGATCAGATTCAAGGTCTACGTTTACTGTGTTATCAGAATTATATCCATTTCCGTCTACTTTTACGGTAAGATCATCTAAAACACATCCGCAGTTGAGATCTGCCCAATTGAAATTAGCCATGTTATCAACGGTTACATCAACTGTTGCATCACCGGTTGTTATTTCAACATCTCCGCCGGTATTTTTGTTAGCGTCGTTGTCTCCGGTATTTGCATCAGCATAAACGTCGTTGTCAAAATCTGCTTTGTTTCCCTGATGAACATCCACGTCTGATTCCAAATCGACTGTTATGTCATTATCGGAATCTGCTCCGTTATCAAGAATCCAAAGACTCAAAGTTTTACCGTCGCTACCATTGCCGACTCTTGCAGAATTTGCATTTGCCCAGTTGCTGACCATAACTGTAACTGATGCGTCACCGGTATCGATTTCGACATCTCCGCCGGTATTTTTGTTAGCATCGTTATTTCCAGTTTTTGCATCTGAGTAGATGTTGTTGTCAAAATAAGCTTTGTTGTGTTGATCGATATTTATATCGTTTGATTGACTTCCTGCATTGTTATAGTTTACGGTGTTATCTGAGTTGTATCCATTTCCTGATATCTTGACTTCCAAATTATTATTTGAGCAACAATCAACTTCTGCCCAGTTCTGATTTGCACTGTTGTTGACTGTTGTGTTAACTGTTGCATCACCGGTTTTTACGCTGACATCTCCGCCGGTATTTTTATTGGCGTCGTTGTCTCCGGTATTTGCATCACCACCAATGTTGTTGGTGAAATTTGCGTAGTTTGATTGAGTGACATTTGTGTCATTTTCAACTTTAACAACTGCATCATTATTTGAATCAGCACCATTCCCCGAAATTGTAATTTCTGTACCTGCAAATGCCATAGGGGACAGGGCATTGGCTAAAATTGCTCCGGTTGCGATTCCTGTTACTAATTTTCTTTTTAAATCCATATATTTCACCTCCTTCCGTTTTTAATTCTTCCGCAAGCTTGCGGAGCACTTCTGTTCCCCGCCTGTTTTATTTGTTTTAAATTCGCATAAAACAAAACGGAGGCCTTCCCACTAGTCCTTTGGACTAATGAAAAAGCCTCCGTTTGCGGTCAGCTTAGATCTAGTTACAAATTTAACGTTATAACACTAAATATATATTTGTCAATACTTAAAATTTAGATTTATCCCAGCTTTGTCGCTTTTTTTAATATTTTTTACGGCTTTTGGACTTATATTTCGGGTTTGCGCATTTGTTTTTTTTATAATCCTTGTTGAAATCTGAGTTACCTCTCCGTTTTGCACAATCACCTCAACGCTTCCCCATTTAAGATTCCCGATTGCTTCTTTTATCTCACTGAAAACTGATGAGTCGGCCATAAAATTATTTAGAAATTTAATTTAATTTCCTGCTTTTTACCCTGAAGTTCTCCGATAAATATTGTAATTTCCCTATCTGATTCATTGATTGGCATTCCTATTCTTGTGAATTTCGTTGACTTTGCCTGAATTTCAACCGGATCATTGTGAATCTCAGGAGCCAACAGTTCTTTTGAATTATTTACCTTTATTCTAATGTAATCTCGGGTATTAATCTGAATTGCTTTTGAATAGGGATTTGTGATTTTTAAATCGAAAATTAAAAATGTTCTTCCTTTTACCGATTTTGCAAGTTTACCCTGATAAATAAACGAATTTTGGAGACTTGCACGCTCTATCTCATAGGAAACAAGTTCTACAACATTTCCTTCCCCATCTCTTATTGGAAATGCAAAGCTTTTGTTGAGTTGTTGAGACGCTATTGCCTCAGGCGGTGATATTCTGTCGTCTCCGAAAGAACCTCCAAGAATAATTCGGGCAGCAAGAACCGTAATTAGAAAGACAAAAACAAGTCCTAATCCCAGATAAATTGCCGGATTTCTTTTTGAATATCTTGCTTTGTACCTTAAATTGCTTAAGAAGTGTTTAATTTTAAAAGAGAAGTTTGGTGAGGGATTTGAAACTTTGCTGTATGATCCTGCAAATTTCTTTCCTAACTGATTTAAAGAAAAATTTAATCTGTTTTGCATTTTTCAAAAAATAAGACTGCCTAACCTGGCAGTCTTTATAGAGATGATAATAACAAAAGATATCAAAACTTGTCAAGGAGTCAATATAAGATTATTGTTGACATAACTTTGCTAAAATGCCAAGCTAGAATTAGGACAAAAAAACACCTGCCTAATAGCGGTTGTTATAAAAGTGAACAACAAACATCAAAATAACCTTCTTACCGTATCACCTATTGCGGGTGTGATTTATCACCTCAAAAACGAAAGCGGAAAAATAAACTTACAAGAAGAATCAAGAGAAAATAAACTGATAAAATCAAATGAAAATTTTCAAATACGAGGTTTAGATAAATTTTCGAAGAAAATGGAAGATCTTAATTATCTTTCTATTTCAAATAATTATTCGGCGATTTTTGGCTTTGGAGAAAATTTATTAATTGGGCAATCCAATGACGGATTCTCCTGGAAGCTCACGGAAAAACTGAACAAAAAGATTAAGAGCGGTATGATTGTTCCCGAATTTTTATACGATAATAAAAAAGTCCTTTATTGGTCTGATGATGCTATTCACATTGGTCTTGGGAACGACTCATGGACGCTTTTTGACGATCCAATTTATCAGCCAAATTTCAGGATTCATTCCGCCCATATCCTTTCTGTTTTTTGTCAAAGTGAAGCGATCTTTGTCCCATTTGCCTCGGAATACGACATTGAAGGAGTCAAGCATTATTCCATATCGGTTGCAATTTTTGATAAAGATGATCCAAAACGCGTAAAGTTTAGAATAAATTACCCTATCTGGAATCTTCCTATGGATTTTTTGGACAAAACAGTCACTCCTGTTTCAATTGTTGAAAACCAAAACAAAATATTTTCTTATTGGAGGGCTGATGATAAGACATATAAATTTGCACATCCTCTCCTTGAGCAGATAATTTTTGATTTTCCAAAGAATTTAATCGCACACCGTCTTAAAAGATCTGAGAATAACCCAATTCTTTCTCCTGACCAAAACAACAACTGGCAATCGGTTGGCACCTTTAATCCTGCTGCGCTTTATGACGAAGACGAAAAAAAAGTTCACCTTATTTATAGGGCGGTGGGATCAAATTGGCGCTCCACCATGGGCTATGCAAAAAGCTCGGACGGCATCCATATTGACTCAAAAAGCCAAAGTCCTTGTTATGTTCCCAGGGCTTCTTTTGAAGGAGAGGCCCTCCCATTTAACCCAAATTCACCTTTTACTTCAGGCCCCGGAGCAGGAGGATGCGAAGATCCGCGACTTACCCAGATTGATGATAAAGTCTATTTAACTTATGTTGCCTATGACGGATGGAATGGTCCCCGCGTTGCGCTTTCAAGTATTCCGTTTGATGATTTTAAAAAAAATAACTGGAATTGGTCAGATCCTGTTATTATTTCAAAACCCAACATAATTGATAAGAACGCTGTTATATTTCCTGAAAAAATAAGTGGTAAATATGTGATTATGCACAGAGTCTTTCCTGATATATTAATCGATTTTGTAGACAGTCTTTCATTTGACGGAAAGACATTTTTAGAGGGTAAATATAAGATAACACCCACCAAAAACGGATGGGATTCAAGAAAAATCGGCGCCGGTCCCCCTCCAATCAAAACAAGCGCAGGCTGGCTTCTTATTTATCACGGCGTTGATGATAATAAAAGCCATCAATACCAGGTAGGAGCAATGCTTCTGGATCTCAAAAACCCTGTAAAAGTACTGCGCAGATCAACTCAGCCAATTATGTCCCCAACCCATTGGTATGAGAACGAAGGATTCAAATCAGGAGTTGTCTATCCTTGCGGCGCGGCAGTAATAGGAAAAGATCTTCATGTATACTATGGCGGCGCGGATACTTATGTTTGCGTTGCAACAACACCTGTTAAGTCACTCTTAGACCATTTAAACAAAGGATACGCTAAGCCGTTAAATAACTACTTTTTAAATTGATATGATTACAGTTTCCCGCTTCCAAAATAATCCTATTCTTGTACCTAGTGGAGAGAATGATTGGGAAAAACACGCAGTTTTTAACGCCAGCGTTGTAAAAAAAGATGAGACTTACCATATGCTTTATCGGGCTATTTCTGAAACCAGACAGTGGCAGGGAGAATACATGAGAGTTTCATCAATTGGATATGCAAAGTCGGATGACGGACTTACATTTACTAAAAGACGCCAGTTTATTGTTCCCGAGTACGATTGGGAGCGTTTTGGCGTTGAGGATCCAAGAATATCTGTGGTTGACGATACATATTTAATTTTTTATACGGCAGTATCCAGCAGTCCCCCCAACCCTGAAAACATCAGGATTGGGGTTGCGCTCACCAAAGACTTTGAAAAAATAACTGAAAAACATCTTGTTACTCCGTTTAATGCGAAAGCTATGACCATATTTCCTGAAAAAATTGAAGGAAAATACGTGGGAATTTTGTCTGTTGATACTGACCGTCCTCCTGCAAAAATGGCTATTGTTAAATTTGATGATATACAAAACCTTTGGGATAAGTCATTTTGGCAATCATGGTATGGGAATCTGTCAAGACACACACTACCCTTACAAAGGCGTTCTCAAGATCAAGTCGAAGTCGGCCTAACTCCCATAAAACATAAAGACGGCTGGGTTTTGGTTTATTCATATATACAAAATTACTATACCCAGAACAAAACATTTGGAGTTGAAGCTGCTCTTTTAGACCTTGAAAATCCACTTCTTATAAATGGGCGGACAAACGGGCCTTTCATGGTCCCGGAAAGTTACTTTGAAAAGCACGGAACCATCTCAAACATAATTTTTCCATCAGGAGGTGTAGTTGAGAGAGATAATCTTAGAATTTATTATGGCGCATCTGATACAACTGTGTGCTCAGCAGATGTCTCTATAAATGAGATTGTTGAACAAATGGGATCAGGTGAAGAACAAATACCAATTTTAAGCAAACACAGCGGAATTCATCTTACACGATATGACGCCAACCCAATATTATCACCAATAAAAGAGCATGAATTTGAGGAAAAAGCTGCGTTTAATGCAGGGGTTTATCAAAAAGATAGGAATATTTATATTCTCTACAGGGCATCAGACAGGAGGGATCAGTCTACAATCGGACTTGCTGTTTCAAACGATGGATACCATATTCAAAAAAGACTTGATGAGCCGATATATATTCCCAGAGAGCCCTTTGAAAAAAATGAAAACCAGCCATCTGGCTGTGAGGATCCAAGACTTACTCAGATTGGAGATACTATTTATATGCTTTATGTTGCATATGACGGAAAAGTACCAAAAGTTGCTTTAACAAGTATATATGAGAAAGATTTTATTAAAAATGATTTCAAATGGGATAAGCCTGTTGTAATATCCGATCCAAATGTCATGGATAAAAATGCTGCAATTTTTCCCGAAAAAATAAACGGAAAATATGCGATTTTACACAGACTCGATGAGAGAATATGGATTGATTTTGCACTTAATTTATCGGATTTTTCTGAGGGAAAATGGCTTTTGGGAGAACCAATTGTTGAACCCAGAAAAGTTAGCTGGGATAGTCAAAAGGTGGGAACTGCCTCGCCTCCTATCGGGACCGAGCTTGGCTGGCTGCTTTTGTACCATGGTCTGTCATCGTCTGATAAAAACTATAGACTTGGCATTATAATTTTGGACTATGAGGATCCTACAAAAGTAATTCTAAGACTCGATAATCCTATTCTTGAACCAAGGATGGGGTATGAGAAGTCAGGTCAAAGACCCGGTACGGTTTTTTCCTGCGGAAACGCAATTCTTTCCGATAAACTTTTCATTTATTATGGCGCCGGTGACACATATCTTGGTGTTGCTCAGATAGGATATTCACATTTATTAAATGAACTAAAAAAATTAATTTAGTTTATAATTCAGATTGTGGATGGTCAAAAAAACTTTCTTACAAAGCAGATACCCGGTTTTATTATTATTCTCTTTTTTCTTTTTCCCCTATACCTAGTTTTATATAAAATTTATATTCCTCATACGAATTCATTCGGATGTTTCGACGACTGTATGAATATAAACGCCGGGTATTTTTTACAGTACGGCAGAAATCTTTATTCGGAGATATTTTTTAACCACCAGCCAAATCTTGCATATTTGAGTTACTTCGTGCAAATACTTACAACACCCCAAAACCTGTATGAGTTATTACTGCGGCATATTCAAGCTGTTCTTTTGTGGAGTTTTTTATTTAACATTCTGATTGTCTATAGATTCAGGCTTTCCGGAATCTTTTTTGTAATTATTTTTGAGTTTTCAAAATATTATCTGTTTGGATACAAGTTTTTAGCTGAATCTTTTATAGTTTATCCCATGGTTTATATGACTGGAATAGTGTTGTATAAGTATCTAGATAAAAAAATACAAAACATAGAAAATCTTCTGGGGGCAGTGTTTACATGGTTCATTGTCTTTTCAAGAGAACCCTTTATCCCTTCCTCTCTGTTATTGTTTGTTTTATTAATAGGAGTTCCTAAAGAAAAATATAAAAAAATAGCTGTTGTAGTTTTAGTTTTCTTATCAATAATTTCACTTACAATTCTTCCGATGAGCGAATACTTTTATTCAGTAACAAGTTTAAACTTTAATGCAATTATCAAGAATGAAACAAAAGAAGCAGGTTTATTTGGAATAGGAATATTAAATAATATTTTTTACCCTATTATTATCCTCCTTAAGGGACAGATGAATGATTTAAGAATTCTCCAACTTGGATTATCTTCTGTTTTTATAACGCTAATAATAATTCTTTTAAGAAACAAAAAATATTTAATTTCTGCTTTAGTGATCTTGATTTTGGGAGTTTCAAATATACGAGCAGTGGAGCCCGGAACGCTTTTTTACCAAGCTTTTAGAATGATACCATGGTTCGGAATGTTTATTCTAACAACGCTGATTCTTGTTGGGAATTTAGAAATAAAACACAAAGTTTTAAAACCGATTTTTTTAACATCAATTGTTTTGTCAATATTTTTGTTTTTAATTCATCCCGATAGTTTTATTACAAAACCGGTTGACAGGCAATCTGAGCTTATTACAAATTACGGACAAACAATTCAGGTTGGAGAAATAGTTAGAATTTTGTCAATTCCCGGTAACACTTTTTATATAAATCAAAACGACAGCCTTATACTTTCCTATTGGCAGTCAAAAAGAAATTCTCCTTATAAATATGCGGTATTCGGTTATGTTCAGCCGGGATTTGAGAAATTCAAAAGCGAACGGGAGAAAATGATGATTTCCTCCCCTCCTGATTTTTATTTCGGAGATTTAAATATAGTTTCAAACAAAGTAAGACAAAATGAGATAAATGACAGTTATCAGTTGATTCTTAAAGAGTCTGAGAACACAGGCCTTTTCGTAAGGAAATCATTAATAAATTCTATTTCTGAAAAAAAATGGCAAAATGCTGAGGAGTTTGGGATAATAAAACCAAACTAACCTTGCTTGCACTGAGCTCTTGTCATGAGCTTGCCGAACTGATGCCGAAGTGTACACCATTAGTTAGTGGAATTGTTATAATCAGCACATATGCTAGCTAAGCGCCATCAGCTAAAACCCGAACATACTTATCTCTTCAATAACGCAAAGATGGGTTTCTCAGTAGTGGGTAAGGGGAAACCTGTCATTTTAGTGCACGGATCAATGATAAGTAATCCATGGTGTGGTTTTGAGAAAGAGCTAGCAAAATCTTACAAAGTTTATATACCCTACCTACCTGGCTTTGGCTCATCAGATGCTGTTGATGGAAAAAGGCACACGACTGATTTGTTTGCCGATGCACTTTGTGCTTTTGTAAACGAAACAGAGCTGAACCATGCTCCAGTAGTTGCTCTTTCACTAGGAAGTGTAGTAGCTGTTAAGTCAGCCGCAGAAGGTTGTGTTAAGGGAGAATTAATACTAGTTGGAATGCCAGGAAATGTTAAAAGCAAAAAGCTGAAGATAGCATCGCTCATTCCTGTTTGGCTTCGCCGTGCGTTCGGTTCAAATGTTTGAGTTAGGAAAAGAATACTCATTCCAGCATTACAAGACGCTTTAGGCAGTAAGACTGACAAAAAACGAGAACAGGAACTATTGGATAGTATGTCGGAGATCGATACCAGGTCCTTGGTTGATTCTGATCCGTACAACGAAATTGTTTTAAAAATACCCCTACTGATCCCCGCAATAACAAATCGTATGACTTTTATTTACGGAGAAAATGATAAATTGATAGAGTCAACGAAAGATTTAATATCTAAACCCATTCTTATTAAAAATGCCGGGCATAACATTTTTAGATCCCAGCCAGACAAAACATTATCAGTTCTGAAAGATATACTTTCAATAAGCTCCTGATAATTTTGAGGAATAGTAGTTTGTATTTAGTTTGCTAATCCAATCTAAACGGTGAACTCCAAATTTTTAGAAACTGTTTATACTGAGCGAATACCGAAGTAGAACCAATCAGGCGTGGAATATTCTACTCAATCCCTTCCTCAAGCCAGCTTTGATCTCAAACCACTATTAGGGAATAGAATTATGTAGCAGGTGAATCTTCTACAGTTCCTAATGTAAAAGATCTGCTCACAATTCTTCTCATAGTATCATGCATGGCTACAGGAGAAGGATTCATATCCCATTTGGTCAAACCTAATGCCCGAAGACTATTCAAAACTTCATCAGATGGTTCTTCAGTGGAGGGATCTTCTTTGACATTTTGAAGACCAACCCATATTAAAATATCCTCTTCCTGTAAATGATCATAAGCAACAGGCTGCATAACTAATCTTGTGGATCGGTCTGTGTGGAGCATTGCATCAAATATTTCTAAACCGTGCCTAGCATCTGCTATTACATCTTTTGGATCTACATCAATATCTCTCTTTCTTACATCTGCAATTGAATCTAATGGTGATTGAGGTCTTACAATAATTTGTGTCATATCCTTAGGGACGCCATATTCACGAAAACCAGGGTAATATCTCACTGTTAATCCAACATCAGGTACCAATTGTTTTTGATCTCCTCGTCTTAGAAATAATGTGGTTCTTGTATGGTTACTGTTGTTTGCTACAACTATATCACCAGTTCTATCTCTTAAGACTGATAAATTTGGATACGCTTGAGATAATTCTGCTAAACTTGGTCTTTCACTAACCATAGCTATGGATTATATCAAACTACATCAAGAAGTCAATAATCACGAAGCAATTATATCATTATAAAAACAAGCCCAATCAAGTATTAGCTTGCACTGAGCTTGCCGAAGTGTACCGCGTAGGGGATTCGAAGTCACAAGTTCTCACTCAGCGAGCCTCGCGACCCCGCCTCCGAGCTAAAGCTCGTCCGGCAGGTTCGAATACTATCAATAAAAATGAGAATTCCCGGAAACAAGTTCCAAAAATTCTCATTTGTACCGCGTAGGGGATTCGAACCCCTGATTCCATGGCTGAAAACCATGTGTCCTGGGCCACTAGACGAACGCGGCTTATTAGTAAAACATTATACCATCAAAGCATATTTCAGGACAACAAATGGCTATTTAATTCTTCTTTTGACTGCATCAAGAACTTCTTTGGCGTTTTCTTGTCCTCCTAATCCAAATGCAATTCCGCCCGCTAGCGCTATCATTGCAACAATTCCAGTAAAAAGTATTCTAATTAGATCTGATGCAACTCCCAGTTGGTTAAGAACAGCCAAAATCACAAAAATATTAATCGCCCACTGTGTGCCTGATGCCAGCATATTAGCTGACTCTTTTGTTATTCCTTTAACTGATGCCAGAATCACATCATGCGCAAGCCGTGCCAGCACAAATCCAACAAGAGCTATTACTACTGAAACAAATACATTTGGCAGGTAGAGTAAAACTTCGTTTAGAAGTGTTCCAATTCTTGGTAATCCCCAAACGTCTGCCGTTGGGATTAAAAAGATTATTATTACAAACCATCTTGCTATCTCAGCAACTATATGGCTCCAGCTGTAATTTTCTTTAAGCTCCGGTACACCGTATCTTTTGAGAAAACTCTCAATTTTAAGTGATTTAGAAGCATTTAAAATAATGCTTTTGACGATTGAACCAATAATAATTCCAATAAGAATTATTAAAAGCCCGGCAATAAATCTGGGAACGTAAAGTATAACTGCATTTATAATTGAATTGAAGGAAGTTATTAGACTCGCTCTAATTTCTTCGATTATCATTTTTTCACCCCCTTTCATTAGAAACTCTTAACGAATTTATGAGTTTCTAGAGTTTCTTATGTCCTTCAAAGCTTGCTCCGTGAGCCGTGTTCGAATAGAACTGAAAAGGCGAACGGCAAAAGCAGGAGGACCGTTTATATCTTAAAGGCAATATATTCCTTTATTATTACGCTTGTCAAGCCAATCCCAGATTTTATATAATACTCTTACGTCATATTTCACTAAAGGGTTTACCTGGAAAATTTCTTCAGGTTGAGGAAAGCTCCGGGTTCACCCGGAAAAAGTTTTTAAATAATACCGGGTTTACCCGGAAAATTTCTTCAGAAATTATTCCGGGCCGTTAGCTCAGCGGTAGAGCAGGAGCCTTTTAAGCTCTTGGTCACAGGTTCGAATCCTGTACGGCTCACACAATTCCCGGCACTTGCATCCCCAGTGTATAATTTCCCTTGTTCGTATGAAGGAAAGAAAGATACCAAGGGGTATAAAAGTTGCCGGTGGAGCGTTGCTTGCGATCTCTCTCGGAGTTACCTACGCATCAAGTAAATTAACAGGAAAACCTTTATTACTTTCTCAAATTGGATCGGATTATATAACCTCAGTCCCGCAATTAGTAGGTGAGTATATAAATCAAGACGACTGTAATATAACACATCCTACAGTAAGAACTGAAGTGAGGCAGATTTTTGAATCCGATAGAACTAACCCTGAAGGGATTGCAGACTTTCATGACTTGGTACAGGCTTCGGCAAAAGAAAACGGATTAACCTTGGTGGATGAGCGTCCATTCGTTGATGCGATTGATAAAGCAGAATCTTTTGAGCAGGTGTTAGAAGAACTTAATGCTTATAGTCAGCATCACAATATGACATTTTCCATACCCGATGCATTTGAGAAAAGAGATTTTCCAGCTAACTATACTACTCTTGATCTTAAAACTTTTGATTTAGCTAAATTTAAATCCATGACTACAGGACTTCTAAATGATCTGTATTATGTACCCATTGAATTCTCTGGCTTTGCAGATAGATTAAATATTAAAATTGTTGATAAGATTGATCTTGAACTGCTTTTAGCTTTAGCCCCCGATATGTCTATTAGGGAGCAATTAAGAGAAAGTAAGAAAATCACAGAAGCGGGAGCATTTACCAATCCGATAACCAAAAATGTATATGTGTACCCTCGTCATTTAAGCTCACGAGCGTTTTCTTCAAGGATACTGCATGAAAAGTCTCATGCATTTATGTTTAAGTATTGCGGTATTTTGGGGGCTATTGAAGATAATGAATATGCAAGACTTAATCCATCAGGATTTAGATACAATGATGGGGAGTCGTATGAGGAATTTCCGAACATTACTACAGATAAGTATGGTTACGAAGCTGTATTTGAAGATGCAGCTTATACTATGGGCGATATTATTCTTTCCAGGAAAATTTACAATGCCCTTTCAAACACCGAAAGAGAGAAGCTATTACTACTTTTATCTAGAATTGATCAGGTAATTCCCGGATATGCAAAATATTGGAAAACATTACCCCTTGAATACCTAAGCCCAATTGAAGAAGTGCTATTAGACAACACTGAAGATACAGCTTAACTAAATTAATGTATATAGTCCTTCTTTTGGGGATTAATTGGCGGAAGATCATACCAATTATCTGGAATCATAACTGTTTCCCCTTTGATTTCTGTTTGAACAATTGTTTCTTCCCTACCCTCTAAAGTTTTTCGAGTTAGTTTAACATCATCACCTCTTCTAATTTTACTTAAAGCGCTGCGGAACTGCCATCCGGATATTGTTCCTTCCGCCGCAAGATAACCCGCAGCCAATCTTCTTTCCTTTTCTTTGCCTGCCAGATTTGCCCGTGCGGCCGCTTGGGCAGCGACTACGTTTACTCCCGACATTCTCAACATCCACTCATCATATCTATTGCCTCTCTTATTGAATGCTAAAGAAGCAGCTGTTCCCGGAGCGCTAAATCTGGAAAATCTAGCATGCCCTAAAGAGTCTCCACTAGGTCTTCCGGAAATTTCTTCAACCGCCTCTTCATCAGCTAA
>CAZFNO010000011.1:0-16162 GCA_964520695.1 uncultured Gammaproteobacteria bacterium
AAAAGATGTAGCACATCTTCCGGTTGTTGATAATAAGAAAAGACTTATTGGGTTTATTACAAAGCGGGAAATTTTCAAAGCACTTGTAGGAAAGTACTCTTAATACTGGGCCACTGCAATTTTAGAGGTTAAGCCCCACAAGATTGTAACCGAATACTTAATTAGTTAGGCCAAAACCTTGCGTGGGAGTTGGAGTTTTTGTCGGGTTTGCCTGTAAGTCTCCAACATCTTTCGTACTTGTAGGAGTGGGAGACGATGTTGGTTTCCCGGTTGTGGTACTTCCGGTTGGAGTAGGCGAAGAGTTTTCATCCTCTATATTTGTTTGCTGTGGAGTTGGGGACATCTGGTCGGGGGAGAATATGTTTCTTCTTATCAACATGAATCCGATAACAAGCGCAATTAATGCCAAAACAATTATTAAAAGAATAATTTTAGTTGATTTCCTCCCTAAAATTGAATTTTCTTGCAAATCCAGCTCCAGGTCTTCATCCACACCGAAAATGTAGCCCTTTTTCATTTACTTGTCAAGCTTTCAGACAAAAAGTATATCCTTGTTATTAAGCATTCTGTTATAATTGGCCTCAGCATATGAATTTGTCAGTTGGAATAGTTGGTTTACCCAACGTCGGCAAGTCGACTTTGTTTAACGCTTTACTAAAACGACAACAAGCACTTGTTGCGAATTATCCTTTTGCGACAGTTGAGCCCAATATAGGAGTAGTTCCTGTTCCTGACGGAAGACTTGATCAGCTCGCAGAAGTTACTGCGAATGAGATCCTGAATCGAGTTCAGGATGACAAGAGTAAGTGGCCGCCAATAAAGCCTGCAACTGTTAATTTTGTAGATATTGCAGGGCTGGTCAAGGGAGCAGCGCAGGGTGCGGGACTGGGCAACAAATTTCTCTCCCACATCAGAGAGACTTCGGTTATCGCCCACGTTGTTCGGGCATTTACTGACGAGAATGTAATTAGATATCAAGATGAAAGAGAGGCCCGCCTCGCCGAAGACGACGAGTCGAGGCGGGGAAGTCAGGATCCGGAAAGCGATTATGCAGCAATTCAAACAGAACTGATGTTAGCTGATCTTGAATCAGCCCAAAGCCATGAATCAAAAACAAAAAACAAATCGGAAAAATTATTTACACAAAGAATTATAGACGAGCTCAACATTGGTGTTCCTGTCAGAAATATGAAATTTCCGGATGAGGAGAATAATTGGGTCAAACAGATGTTTTTTCTGACTAATAAGCCTGAAATAATTGTTTTAAATGTAAATGAGGAAGACTATGTGTCTTCAAGAGTTACCAGTTTGATAACTAAATATTCAGAGATGCTTCAGATTCCAAAAAACAAGTTTGTTGTAATTTGTGCCAAGATTGAGGCAGAACTTGCATCTTTGTCAGAAGTTGAACAAAGAGAGTATTTGGCGGATTTAGAGTTTGGCGCGCCGGGGCTTGAGAGACTTATTCAAAAAGCATATGAGACTTTAGGTTTGATTTCTTTTCTCACAGCAGGGGAGAAAGAAGTTCGCGCGTGGACTGTTCGGGCTGGTTCGACAGCTCTTGAAGCAAGTGGTGAAATCCACACGGATTTTATGAAAAAATTCATAAAAGCAGAAGTTGTTCGGTTTTCTGATTTTGTTTCATTTAACGGCTGGAAAGGAACTAGGGAACATGGCAAATCAAGACTTGAAGGAAGGGATTATATAATACGCGATGGTGACGTTGTAGAGTTTAAAATAGGGAGTTAATTTAAATGGTCTATTGCTATGTAGCACTGTACCAAGAGATGTAAAATTTGCGTTTGGTAAAACATAAATTATTGAACTTAAGATTGGGGTTAAGCGGTTTTTGATTTTGTCATTCGCTCTTTTGTTTTTCTGCTTATCCTTTCCTTAATTGGCGGAAATAACATAAGTCCTCCTGCAACTGTTTCTTTAATTTGCTCTTTCAAATGCCTTCGTTCTCTAACTCTATAATTATTTATTAATCTTGCGACAATTGGGTTTTCTGATTTAGTTAAGAGTCCATCTGATGATATGGCCTTGCTTAATTTTACTCTCTCGCTTAAAAACAAATTAAAAGCGCGGCTCAAATGAAACCCGACAGTCATAAGCATGGCTTTATCACTTGGTTTTAACTCCTGATCCTGAATAACTCTTGCTTCTTTTGCATCGGTTGCTGTATCCCAAGATCTGTCTTGAACATGTGCTCGGTCTGCAAATCTTGGAAAAATACTTACAAATTTCCTTCTCATATATTCTGCTTCAGAAAGCATTGGTTTTCCAACTCCTTCGAAATCCCGGCTTAATACTGCATCTTCCTCCGAAAGCGGCTCTCCTCCTGCGGTATTCGTAATAGTAAAAATTACTCTATCTACAAGCCCTCTTCTCATTGCCTCACCAGCACCTAAAACACTAACACGCGAGTGGTCGCTTAAGTGGCCGTGGGTTTTTCTGATCCGCTCGCCTGTCCAGCCAACACCAATATTTTTACCCAGAACAAATAATACTATCTCAGATCTCTGGGGATTCGTAACTAATGATGGTATTTCTCGCTCAGTCATATTTAGGATCAAATTATAGTAGATAGCCTCCCAAAAATCAACTATAGGTCATTTTTTGTTTGACAGGGTTTAAGATTGGGAATTAAACAAAGCCATAATTATTCTTCCATTTTCATCAGGCCGACTTACAGCTTCAAAGCCGAATTTTTTATAAGCGGAAATTGCCGGGATATTGTTTTCATAAGTTTCAAGCCACATTCTTTTTTCCGGAGCGTTTTTAAACTCATCGGTTTTTTTGTACATATCCCAGGCTTTGTTCATAAACATTTTGGAAAGCCCTCTGCCGCGTGCATCTTCGTATAGTCTAATTGCCATAGTAATTTTGTATTTTCCCAGTTCGAATTTTTTAAAATAGTTCTTATTAGAAGGTATATTTTTTTCTCCCAACCATATAATTCCTAAAAGATTCCCCGACTGATCTGCCATAACATAAATTTTTCTTCCTTTTTTGCGCCAAAAATCAAAAGATTTCTTATTTTTAAACCGGGTGGCATCGGAAGTTTCCTCAGTCACAAGGCTGTCAGTGTTTGAATAATTAATCAGTTGATCAATTTGCGAATCTGAGATGCCTTCTGTGACTTTATAATCCATGTTTGATATTATACAAAAATGGTAAGCGGAAAAGTAATATTTCTGGATATTGACCGCACGCTTTTTGATCCTGATTCTTTTCTGGAAGAGTTTTACAAAAAGTTTTCGAGTGCACTTGGCTTGAACAATAATATAATCAAACTTCAAGAGCTGTACTCTCAAAGTAAGTCTCAGGGTTATTTTGATCCGCATATTTTTCTTAAGAAAATTTCGGAAAGTTATAATTTGAGTTTGGAAACTTTGGAAAAAATATTTTGGGACCAAGAGTTAATCGATGGGAGCTTGTTTCATGACACAGAATTTATATATCAACTTTCAGGAAAAGTTCGATTGGTTATATTTTCAAAAGGCGACTATGAATTTCAGAGGAGAAAACTAAGAAAGTTTGAAAGTTTAGTAAATAAGGAAGACATTTATATATTTCCAGATAAAATTGAAAAAATCCCCGAGGTTTTTGGAAAATACAATAAGTTTGAAATTAAAATTGTTGTTGATGATGATAAGCAAGTATTGGAAAAAGTAAAATTATTCGATAGTAAAATAAAAACAATTTTAATTGACAGAGAGAAAAAAACGCTCAAAAATGATAAAATAGACGCCCTAATTAGCAATTTGGGAGAGATAGATCATTATGTGTCAAGCTAGAACAAACCTGGTGTGGGTGTCAGGGTAATATAAGCTATGAAAAAAATGCCAAGAGTTGTGACAATTGGAGGAGGAACAGGGAGTTATTCTGCGCTTTTGGGACTTAAAAAGCATAATGTTAAGCTTTCGGCAATAGTTAATATGATTGACGACGGAGGCTCATCCGGAGTTCTCAGAGACGAACTTGGAGTTTTGCCCCCGGGAGATGTAAGGCAATGTCTTGTTGCCCTTGCGGAATCATCAAGACTTCTTCGCGATCTATTTAACTACAGATTTGAAGAAGGCGGGCTGAGGGGTCACAGTTTTGGAAATATATTTCTCTCAACTTTGGAAAAACAATCAGGGAGCATGAAAAAAGCAATTGATGAAGCAGGGAAAATTTTGCGGATCAAAGGAAAGGTTGTCCCTGTGACTTTTACTAAAAGCAGTGTGCTTTGCGCAGATCTTTTAGACGGAAAAACAATTGTTGGAGAAACCCATATTGACGTTGTTGAAAAAAAGGAGGTTAGGGCTCCAATTGAAAAATTGTATATAAAACCTAATGCTAAAATGAATGAAGACGCTAAAGAAGCAATACTCGGCGCTGATTATATACTGATCGGTCCCGGCGATTTATACACAAGTATTCTTCCGAACATTCTGGTAAAAGGAGTGCCTGAGGCAATCAAAAAATCAAAAGCTCAAAAAATATTTGTCATGAACCTTATGACAAAATACGGCCATACCACAGGATTTGGCGCAAAAAGACATCTTGAAGAACTTGAAAAATACTTGGGGAAGGGGATAGTGGAATATGTTTTACTAAACTCAGACAAGCCCAAGAAGAAAGTGCTTTCCTGGTACGCAGAGTTTGATGAGCACCCGGTAAAAGATGATTTGGGAGAAAGCAGCAGGTATAAAATAATTAGAGCGGATCTTTTAAAAGATGTAGTAGTTGCCCAAAGTGTTGCCGATATACTTCGAAGAAGCATTATCCGCCACGACCCCAACAAACTCGCAAATGAGGTGATGGAACTTATTAACAATTCTGTTATAAAATAAAATTATAGAACAGAATTCCAATATGGAATAAAGTTCAAGGCTCGAAGTTCCAACCGAACGTTGCAGCGCAAAAGTTTAGCTCGTTTTTGACATGGAATTATCATCTATTTCTGATCTCAAAAGATACGGGATAAAAATACATAAAAAAGTCAGTTATAAAAAGGGTTTTGAAGAGAAAATTGCGCAGTTTTTAAGTTTTACTGATTCCCCAATAAAAGCCGGCTTTTCCTGGGGAAAGGGTACAAAGTCGATGTCTTTTTTTTGGAATGAGTTTGGGGGAGAGGGAGAAGAAATTGAGGGACAGGGTAGTCGAAAAATTAAAGAAAGAGTTGTGGGTTTTTTGGGTTCTTTAGGTATCGATTATACAAATAATGGAATAGTAGGCATAATTGGAGTTTATGAAAAGTCACAGGACCAGCTGGAAGCAGTTGAAATAACAACAATTGATCTAGACTTGGATGAAACAGGAGTAAAGGCAAATTTTGTTTATACATCTGATCCTAATATTGCGATTATAATAAGACCGGCCGATTGTCCGGTTTCAGTTATATACGCAAAGCCAAAAGATGGAAGAAAAATCGCAGGACTTATTCACTCATCGGGAATTGCTACAAATGCAGGAGTTCCTAGAGCTTCGATAAAAAGATTACTTGAGGAGGAAAGTGTTGAGTTAGATACAATTAAAATTGGCATTACTCCCGGAATTTCTTATAAAAATTTTTCAACACAGGAGATAAAAGTGATTCTTGATGATGAGGGACTTGATGCCGACGGACAAAAAGTTGAAAGAATGGTTGAGGTTGTTGAGGACAGCTGGAAAGATCACATAGGCCCAAGAGTTACAGGTTTGCCAACAGAAAGAAGGCAAGTGGATATATTAGGAGCAACTATCATGCAGTTTATTGAAGCCGGAATTAAACCTTCCCAGATCGAAGCTTACGATATAGACACATGGGATGCTATGGAAAAAGGTGAGAGTTTTTCAGATCAATATTATAAAGAAATGAAAAAAAGGGGCACACATATTTCGCCAGGTAGATATATAGTTGCTGTTGGGCTGGCATCTCAAAAAAGCTAACGAACAAGAAGTCCCTGATACTTTTGATCTTCCAAAGGCCGCTTAAATTTTTATGCACTTGATTCACTTATGCGGCTGACAAAAATTGACTCAAGCATCCTGTGTGTTCTTAGGAATTTTTCAAGTGCCTCTTTTGTAACTTCCATAATAAATTTTGGGGATTTTTTTAAATTACCGACAAAGTCGGGAAATCGATTGGCAAGAACAACGTCCGGGGGGATTTGTTCAATCTTAAGTCCTGCTCTTCTAAATGCACGGTGTATTTTATCTCTGTCAAATGACGCGGTTGAAACAAGTCCCAGGCTTTTAAGCCGGTGGCGCCTCATTATTTTTTTTAATTCCTCAGCTTCGTTTCCTGAATTATTAGACGCGTCATCAACTATTATTGACCCTTCCGGAATTCCAAACGTATCTATAAGATGGTCGCGCATAAGCTTGGCACGGGATGGGATACCCTCTTTGCTAGAAGGGTTTGAGGAAAGAATTATTTTTCCGCCGCCGCTTGCTATCCCAAGGTCTTTAAGAAGACCGGCGCCTAAAATACTTAGTCTGTCTTCCTGGGGGAGATCACCACTGCCCGGACTTACTACAATTAAAGCATCAACAAGGCCTCCTCCTTCTTGTTCGCGAACATCGGCAGGGAACAGAGTTTCAGTTTCCCTCATATATAAATAGTAGCATAATCAGAGTTTGGAAAATTGCAATTAGCTATAATAGATTATTGTTTTAGATCTTTTTCTATGTTAAAATTGTGTCTAACTGAAGATGAAATACAGCTTAACACTTATTCTTAACTCAGCAGTTAAAGAGTCTGACAAGAAAAAAACGATTGATAATATAAAGTCTTTTTTTGAGAAAGCAAAAATTACTGAAAAAATATGGGGGCAAAAGCCATTGGCATATCCGATAAAAAAAGAAGTCTCGGGATACTTTGTCTCTTATGAGATAGAAACAGACGGACTTCCCAATGATTTTGAAAAGAAACTTATTTCTAATGATGATATACTAAGACACTTGCTCCTACGGAGCAAACAGGGAAAGGGGAAAGCGGGAAGCGTAAAGAAGCTTCTTAACTCTTAACTCTTTATCCTTAATGCTAAAATATGGCAAGATCACTAAATAGAGTACAGTTAATTGGAAATTTAACACGAGATCCGGAGCTTCGTTACACCCCCCAGGGTACTGCGGTATGTTCTTTTGGGATTGCTACCAACAGAAGCTGGACAACCGACTCGGGTGAGAAAAGAGACGAGGCGGATTTTCACAGGATCGTTGCATGGAATAAGCTCGCTGAACTGTGCAGTCAGTTTTTGACAAAAGGAAAAAAAGTTTTCGTTGAGGGAAGACTTCAGACCCGCAATTGGAATGCTCAGGATGGAACTCAGCGGACAACGACAGAGGTTGTAATATCCGATATGATTCTTCTTGACCCGTCAGGAAGAAGAACCGAAGAGGCTTCGGAAAATTCGCAGGCTGATAGCAATGAACAGATTGATAAGGAAAATCAGGAGAGTGGGCAGAAGAGTATCCAGAAAAAACCGGCAATTGCAAAAAAAATAGTAAAAGAGGTTGGGCAAAAGCAAGCAGATCAGCCGGATGATGAGATAGCCCCCGATGATATACCCTTCTAAGCTCAAAATTTAAAATTCAAAATGCAAAATTCAAAATTACAATTTAAAAATCAAAAGTTTGTTTCTCAATCGAGCCCTAGGCGAGATTGAAGAGGAGAGGCAAGCCGAAAAGCAAAAGTCCGTTTAGGACAAAGGCACAAGGCTTTGACTTGACGACGTGGCTAAAAAGAAATTTATTAAAAAAAGAGTAATTAAAGGAGTTCCTAAGGAATGTTTTTTCCATGCCGAGAAAAAAGAGCCTGATTTTTTTGAGATTCAGGTGCTTGGGCGATTTTTAACTGAGCGGGGAAAAATAATTCCAAGGTCCCGGTCCGGGATTTGCGCAAAGCATCAAAAGTTACTCACCAAAAATATAAAATACGCACGCCATTTAGCGCTTCTGCCATTTATAGTTAGAGGATAGAAGCGCATATTATTTGTGTGCTGATCAGCTGCTTGAGAAAAAATCAAGCATTATCTATAATTGTTGTTTATGCGGAAATCCTCAAAAATCCAAGTCTTTTTAATAGTTGCAATTTCTCTTTTAGTCGGTTACTACATAGGGGTAAATAAAATTAATTTTGAGTGGAAAAATTACAGGCCAAATATAATTGTCGAAGGAAAAGAGCCCCCACAAGAATTATCAGCAGTGAATTTTTCTCTTTTTTGGGACGTCTGGCAAAAAGTTGAGAGAAATTATTATGATAAGACAAAACTTGATCCGGAAAAAATGCTAAACGGCGCAATTTCGGGAATGCTGGGTTCCCTTGAGGATCCTTTTACTGTTTATCTGCCCCCGGTCCAAAATGAAAACTTTAAGCAAGGATTAGCCGGACAGTTTCAGGGGATAGGAGCAGAGCTGGGACTTTTGGACCAGCGAATAATTGTTATATCTCCTCTTAACGGAAGTCCAGCCCTAAAAGCCGGAATAAAAGCAGGGGATACAATCCTTTCAGTTGACGGGGCGTCCACTGCCAATTGGACAATCTCACAGGCGGTTGAAAAGATAAGGGGCCCAAAAGGAACAAAAGTTACTCTCTTAATTCTTCATAAAGACGAAACAACCCCTCAAGACATAGATATTATGCGGGATACAATAACTGTTGAAAGCGTTGAGCATTGGATAAAAAAAGTTTCAGATATAGATAATATTGAGATTGATAAAAAGTTCGCGGATTCCGAGGTTGCATATATTAGTCTGTCTCAGTTTGGCGACACAACAAATCCGGGCTGGCTTGATAAAGTTAACAAGCTAAGCTTAGAGCTTGTTAACAAAAGAAATGTCAAAGGGATAGTGCTTGATTTAAGAAATAACCCCGGCGGATATTTGTCAGATGCTGTATTTATTTCCTCGGAATTTGTTAAAGAAGGATCAAAAGTAGTAATTGAAGAAGAGGGAGGAGGGGAGAGAAAAGTTCTTAAATCCAACAGAAGAGGACTTCTGCTTGATATCCCCGTAATTGTACTTATAAACAAAGGTTCCGCGAGCGCTTCGGAAATTGTTGCTTCAGCTCTAAGAGACAATAAGCGCGCAACAATAATTGGAGAGACCTCTTTTGGAAAAGGCACGATACAACAGTCTGAAGATCTAGGAGGAGGGGCAGGGATTCACATTACAATTGCTAAATGGCTGACCCCAAACGGTGATTGGGTTAATGAAACAGGCATAAAGCCCGATATAGAAATAAAACCTGATCCTAAAAATCCGGATCGCGATCTCCAGCTTGAAAAAGCGGTTTTAGAACTAGTACAATAGGATTCACTTATGAAAAGACTTTTCATAATTGCTGTTGCTTTAATAGCGCTTCTTTACTTATTTTCACTTCTTGCTGATAAATTTTCCATAAATATCGGACCAAGACAAGATTCCGAAAAAGAGGCGGGAGTTGTAAAGCTTCTTACAGAAGAATCGGTGGTAATTGACGCTGTTAAAAAAGTAGGGCCTTCCGTTGTAACAATAGTTGAGGACCAGCCGGCAAGAGCTCAAAGTTCTTTTAGGCTTGGGCCATTCTCAATTTTTGGAGAGAGACCGGAAGAAGAGTTAGATCCTCAGCCCAGAAATATAGGATCGGGGTTTGTTGTAGATAAAAATGGTCTGATAGTTACTAACAAACACGTAGTTTCAGATACCGCTTCAAAATACCAGATACTTACAAGTTCGGATAAAACTTATGATGTTGTAAATATTTACAGAGATCCTCTTAATGACATTGCAATTCTTAAGGTTTCTGCAACAGATTTAAATCCTGTTACACTGGGAGATTCAGGCAGTCTTGAAGTTGGGCAGTTTGTTATTGCAATCGGAACTGCACTTGGGCAGTTCAGAAATACTGTCACAACCGGTGTAATCTCCGGACTTGGACGGGGAATTACGGCGGGAAGTGCTTTTCAGGGGTTTGTTGAAAAACTTGATAACGTAATTCAAACAGATGCTGCAATTAATCCGGGAAATTCAGGAGGTCCTCTTCTTAATTCTTCCTCTCAGGTTATAGGGATTAATACGGCAGTTGCATCAGGGGGAGAAAACATAGGATTTGCGATTCCTGTAAATTCCATTAAGGAATCGATAGAAGTTTTTAACAGAGGCGGACAGTTTAACAGGGCGTTTTTAGGTGTTTCATATATTATGCTTGACCCTGAAATCGCATCAATTAATAATCTTGCGGCCGGTGCGTATGTTCAGTCTGTTGTTGCGGGCTCACCCGCGCAGGACGCAGGATTAAGGCAGGGAGACATAATTACTGAAATGGGGGGCAAGCGTATAGAAAAGGACAAGCTTGAGCTTTCTCAGGCAATTTCAGAAAGAAAACCGGGGGAAAGAGTTTCCTTGAAAGTTTCAAGAGAAGGAGAAATTATTGAGATTAATACGGTATTGGGAAATTCCTCAAACCAGTAAATAATGATATTCAAAAAAAATATTCCCCTTAAAAAATACAGCAATTTCAAAATTGGGGGCCCCGCTTCATTTTTTGTAGAGTTTGATTCAATTGAAAAATTAAAAGAGATTTTATTGGAGTGGAGGAAAGATAATAGTAAAATGAATAATATTTTTGTTCTGGGAGAAGGAACAAATATTTTATTCGATGACAGCGGTTTTTCGGGATTGGTTTTAAGAAATAAAATAGATTTTATTACAAGAGAAAAAGATTTTGTTGTTGTTGGATCCGGGACAGGATTTTCAAAAGTTGTTAAATTTTATATACAAAATAGTTTCTCGGGGCTTGAATGGGCAGGAGGACTTCCCGGGACAATTGGGGGCGCAGTCAGAGGAAATGCCGGCGCTTTTGGAGGAGAAACAAAAGACGTTGCCTTAGAAGTGGAAAGTTTAAACTTAAAAACATTAAAGATTAAAAAAAGAAAAAATAAAGATTGCAAATTTGGATATAGGCAAAGTTATTTCAAAAGTAAAAACGGGAAAGAAGAAATTATTCTTTCTGCAAAGTTTAAATACAAAAACGGAAGCCTTGAAGAAATTAAAAAATTAACACAGGAAAAAATTGATTACAGAATTGAAAGACATCCACTTAATCTCCCAAATATTGGAAGTATATTTAAAAATGTACCGGTAAGTATTATTTTGAAGGAAGTTCGTTTAGAGTTTAAGAATAATATTAAACCCGACCCTTTCCCGGTAATTCCCGCAGCAAAGCTTATTGCTGGTGCAGGTTTAACAGGAAAAAGTATGGGAGACGCAAAAATTTCAGAGAAACACCCAAATTATATAGTAAATTTTGATAGTGCAAAAGCAGGAGACGTTAAAAATTTGATTATTTATGCAAAAAAGAAAGTTTGGGAGAAGTACGGTGTAAGCCTAGAAGAAGAAATAACAGTAGTTTGATAGGATACTTGATACTTAATACTAAATACTTAATACTATTTATGTGGGCCATATTTTTTTTGAAATAACCGTAGTTGTGGTCTTGGCTTCATTTCTGTCTATAATATTTAGATATTTAAAACAGCCGCCTATTCTTGCCTATATCCTAACCGGAGTTATCCTTGGACCGTTGGCTATTATTTATCTTGAAAGCCAGGATGTTCTGCGGGGTCTTTCGGAAATTGGGATAACACTTCTTCTTTTTATGCTTGGGCTTGAGCTCAGATTTTCTGAGCTAAGATCTGTTGGGAAAATTTCAATTATTACAGGAATAGGGCAAATTGTATTTACCACGGTTATCGGATTTCTTATAGCAACCCTTCTGGGCTTTTCACCCCTTGTTTCATTTTACATAGCAATTGCATTAACTTTTTCAAGCACTATTATTATAGTAAAGCTCTTATCTGATAAAAAAGACCTGAATAGCTTATATGGAAAAATTTCTGTCGGGTTTTTGCTTGTTCAGGATTTTGTTGCAATTTTGGCGCTGATTTTATTATCCGGATTTATTGGAGGCGGAGCAGTTTCTCTAAATGATTTTGCAATTGTAATTCTTAAAGCGGTAGTTATATTTGGATGGGTTATTGTTTTAAGCAGAAAATTTTTGCCCCTTATTACTAATAAAATTGCACACTCGCAGGAGCTATTATTTTTATTCAGTCTTGCGTGGGCTTTTGGAATAGCTGCTTTGGTGTCTTCACCGGCGATTGGATTTTCAATAGAAATCGGAGGATTTCTGGCAGGACTTTCTCTTGCCAATACTTATGAGAGTTATCAAATAACTGCAAAAATACGTCCCCTTAGAGATTTTTTTATAACAATATTTTTTGTGACGTTGGGGATGGGACTTGTAATATCCGATTTGTCATCTATTATTCTTCCTGGTGTTATCCTATCGATATTTGTTTTAGTCGGAAATCCTCTTATTGTGATGATACTGATGGGAATTCTAGGATACAGAAAAAGAACGGGATTTCTATCAGGCCTCACTGTTGCCCAAATCTCGGAGTTTTCATTGATAGTTATGTATATGGGAGCTAGGCTTGGACACGTTTCTGATAGAGATGTAGCGCTAATCACTTTTGTAGGTGCAATTACATTTGTTTTGTCAACTTATATGATTCTAAACGGCAATAAGCTGTATAAATTACTGTCCCCATACATGGATTTTTTTGAAAGAGAAAATATTCATGAAAAAAATATTAAATCGAAAGATTTTTCCGATCATATAGTTCTTATCGGAGCCAGGAGAATGGGTAAAGGTGTTTTGGATGCTTTAATAAAAAACAAAGAAAATGTTGTCGTTGTTGATTTTGATCCGGATATTATCGAAAGCTTAAGAGGAGAGGGAATAGAATCAATTTTTGGTGATATATCGGATGATGAGATTGCGGAGCAGGCGGCGCTTGAGAGGGCTAGGCTTATTATCTCAACAGTTTCGGATATAGAAGATAATCTATTACTGCTTCACAGCATTTCCCGTCTTAAAAAAAAGCCAAAAATAATAATGCTGGCGCTTGAGAAACACGAGGCAAGACTACTATATAAGAACGGAGCAGATTATGTTGTAGTTCCCCATATTGCAGGCGGACATCATTTGGCCAAAATTCTGGTAGACGAAAATCATATGGAAATGATTGAAAAATATAAGAAAAAAGAAGAAAATTTAATAGAGTAATGATTGATAAATATAAAAATTTCAAATATAAGAACACAGTGATTCTTTTAATAGGTATTTTATTTGCTCTTTATATTGCAAGATTTGAGCCATTTAATGACTTTCTTTTGCGCCTTGGCGGATGGGGATATTTGGGAGCGTTTATTGCAGGTATTTTATTTGTATGGATTTTTAGTGTTCCTACGGCAATTGTAATTTTATTAACTTTGTCGGAATTTATCTCCCCAATTGAAATCGGAATTATTGCCGGGGCAGGGGCTGTAGTAGGGGATCTGTTAATATTTAAGTTTGTAAGAAATAGGCTATCGGAGGAACTAACAGATATCTATGACAACTTCGGAGGATCTTATGTAAAAAGAATTTTTCATTCAAAATATTTTAACTGGACACTTCCGATAATTGGAGCAATAATTATTGCATCACCTTTTCCTGATGAGCTGGGAGTGAGTCTTTTGGGGATTTCCAAAATGAAAACCCTCAATTTTATAATTCTATCTTTTGTTCTTAATTCTTTAGGAATTTATTTCTTCCTCATTCTGGGAGAAATATTCTGAGGTTTTATCAATTACATCAGGAAGAGCCTCTGCGTCAAGAATCTTTTCCAAATTATGCCAAGATTTACCGATTCTATGATCAGTTAAGCGGTCCTGGGGGAAGTTATATGTTCTTATTTTCTCAGATCTCATGCCGCGTCCTACTTGCGTGGACCTTAAAGATGATATTTCATTTTGCTGGCGTTCCAGTTCCATCTCCCACAATTTTGCGCGTAGCAGATTCATTGCAATTTCTCTATTTTGCGCCTGCTGGCGTTCAGACTGAGAAGTTACTACTATGCCTGAAGGGATATGTTTGATTCTAACTGCGGTTGAGACTTTATTGACATTTTGTCCTCCAGGACCGCCTGATCGGTACGCTTCAAATGTTACGTCTTCCGGCCGAATATGCAAATCAATATCATCAAGCTGGGGAAGAACAGAAACAGTTGCGGTTGAAGTGTGAACCCTTCCCCTTTTTTCAGTAGCCGGAATTCGCTGAACTCTATGGACACCGGCTTCGTACTTGAATTTTCCAAATGCAGAAGATTTCCCGGAAATCCTAACGACCCCCTCATCAATTTTTTCAACATCAAACCCTTTGAGGGATGCATACTTTGAATACATTTTTAAAAGCTCATCCGCCCAAAGCTTTGCTTCATCTCCGCCGGCAGCACCCGACACTTGTAGGATAACATCACGGTTATCAAGAGTATCTTCTTCGCTGGTATCGGGGCTTTTATCGAAATTTCCAAGAATTTGATTTTTCTGCTTGTTAAGTTCCTCAAGTTCTTCTTTTGCCATTTCAGAAAGAGCGGAATCTGAAAGAAGGGAAGTGGTCTCTTCAATTTTTTTATCAAGCGCGTCTATTAAGGTTTTTTTATAATTATCCATTGTTGGAAGAACCCGCCTGTGTTTGGTAAGCAAGCCGGTTAAAAACAGCTAACTTGCTTGGGCTAACATTTCGCGGAGAGTTTTTGGAGCTTCTTTTTTCTTTTCTTCTTTTGCTATTTTTTCCTTTTTAACCACCTGATATTTCTTTGCTGTTTCGGTTTTTGCCTGAAATTTTTGAATTCGGGATGCAGAATCTACAAATCTTTGCTCACCGGTATAAAATGGATGGCAGTTGTAGCAAAGTTCCACATGAATTACTTCCCGGGTTGAGCCGGTTGTAAATCTATTGCCGCAGACACAAATAACCTGCGCCTCGGGAAAATATTGAGGGTGAGTTTGCTGTTTCATGGATTAATTATACATTAATTCGAGCCTAAATACAAGCAAAGTTTGACAATTTAAATAATAAAAATTCTTTAATAACATTTAAATTAGGATTCTTTTGGTGGATCTTTCAATATGAACTAGAATTTCGTAGGGGATGGTGCCACATAGTTTTGCCGTATTCTGAACGGAATTTTTATCGGAAGGTTTATCCGAATAGATTAAAACATCATCGCCAACTTTTGCATGTTTTACTGCGCTTAAATCAACCACAGTAATATTCATGCTAATTTTGCCAATTATTTTACAATATTTCCCCTTTATTCTTACAAACCCCTTATTTGATAATCTTCTGTCCAGTCCGTCATAATAACCGATTGGAATAATTGCAGTTTTTATATCCTTACTTGCAGTAAAAGTAAAATCATATCCTGCTTTTTCTCCTTTTTTAAGATCTTTAATCTGAGCAATTTTTGAAGTTAGAATCAAAGCCGGTTTTAGTTTTGTATTTAATCTTCTTGGGTCAATGCCATAAGTGGATTTTCCTACTCTTGCAACATTTCCTAACGCATATTTGTAATTTTTACTATTTAGGATTCCAGCAGAATTTGCAATATGTATCCATTTTGGAATGATTTCATTGTCTTTTAGGATTTTTCTAGCTTTTTCAAATGACTTTATTTGAAACTGTGTTTCTAAATTCTTAATATTTTCTCCCATTGCAAAATGTGACATTAAACCTTCAATTTCAAGATTTGTATTTTTAATTAAAAAATTTAAAAACCCTGGAAGATTTTCTAAAGAGATGCCTTCTCTATGCATACCTGTATCTACAAATATATGAATTTTAGCATGAGGCTGAAATTTGTTAATAGATTGGGCAAGCTCTTTATTAAAAACTGCATAAGAGAAGGGGAGTTTTTTGGTATTAAGGCTTTCAGGATGAACAAATCCCATAATAAGTATATTTGAGAGCACGTTATTTTTAAATAATTCATATGCCTCATAAAGACTATCAACACATATAAATGGAGGATTTAATTTGTCAATTTCTCTGCCAATCAGTCCAATACCATGTCCGTATGCATTGCTTTTAAGGACAGGAGCAATTTTAATATTTTTGTTTATAGATGAGAGATATTTGTGATTAGCGTATAAACTAGTTTTTGATATTCTTATTAAGTTAAGAGGCTCATAATTTAATCCAAATAAGTTTTTAATTAACATAATGGAAGCGATATTATACTATATTATGCTCTGAGTTTTTGAAATGGGTGGTAGTGGAGACGTCCTTCTGCTATGAATATTCCCGCAAATACCAGAATTG
>CAZFNO010000012.1:0-16132 GCA_964520695.1 uncultured Gammaproteobacteria bacterium
GAGAGGAATAAAAACAGAAGTAAAACACCTGGATCCTGGTTTTGCGATCAATGAACTTAAAAAATGCGATCTGCTTCTTATGGGTGGAGCTCAGGATAAACAGCAGGAAATAGTAAACATTGATTTAAAAAGAATAAAAACTGTTTTATCAAAGATGATTGAAGATGGTGTTCCTGGGCTTTACGTCTGCGGAGGATTTCAGTTCCTGGGAAAATATTATAAAGAAGCTGATGGAAAAATTATCAAAGGACTTGGAATATTTGATCTCTACACACAAAACCCGGGAGAGAACAAAACTCGCCTTATCGGAAACATTACAATCAAACCCACTTTCACCCTTCACCCCTCATCCTTGACCCTTGACCCTTTGATTGTCGGTTTTGAAAATCACGGCGGAAGAACTTTTCTTGGAAAAAACATAAAACCTTTGGGGAAAGTTTTAAAAGGTTATGGCAATAATGGAGATGACGGATTTGAAGGTGCAATTTTTGAAAACAGTTTTGGGACGTATTTCCACGGCCCAATCCTACCCAAAAACCCTCAATTTGCCGACCACTTGCTAGCTCTTGCACTTAAAAGAAAATATGGAAAAGTCGAGCTAAAAACTCTCGACGATTCATTGGAATGGCAATCCCACAATTCAGTTCTTGATAAAATCTAGAAAACCTGATGTGTAAACGGGGAATCACCCCGGGTGTGGGTTTAGGTTTACACCCTAGGATATTCAAAACGTTAAAACCCTGTGAATTTAACTCTTAGTCTACTTTTATTGATTAGCCTTGTCGTTTAACATATAATTACTCCATGAAGTTTGATGTTTCACGCGTTGCAAAACTTGCAAATCTTATACTGTCCCCTCAAGAACAGAAGAAATTCGAAAAACAGCTCGAAGAAACCGTAAAACACATTAAAAGCTTAAAAGAGGTAAATACAAATGGATTTGAACCGACTTCCCAAGTTACAGGACTAGAAAATGTTCTAAGAGAAGACGAAGTTCGTCCCTCCCTCTCACAAGAAGAAGCTCTATCAAATGCCAAGTCCGTCCACAATGGATTTTTTAAAGTGAAAGGAATACTCCAGGGTGAATAATCCAGCAAAAATTTATATAGTAAGGCATGCTCAGTCCGGATTTAATGTAGGACTTGACCGTGCGGATATGGATCTAAATTCGGGACTTACAGAGTTAGGAATAGAACAAGCTAGGGAAATTGCCGAAAAATTTAAAAGTATTGATTTTGTTGCCATATTTTCCTCAGGCTTGAATAGGTCAAAACAAACAGCCCAAATAATTAAAGAAAACAGAAGTTTAGATATTCAAGAAGATTCCTCAACTAATGAAAGAAGCTTTTATCGCTATGCAAAACAAATAAAAAGAGAGGTTGTAGACCTGGAAGAAGAAATGATGAATGAAATAATAAAGTTGGATGAAAAAGACAAAATGAAATATAAACATACGTCTGAAATGGAAAGCGCTGAAGAAAGCGCAATACGCTTGTTAGATTTTTTAAAGAACCTTGGTAGAAAATATGTGAGTAAAAATGTTTTAGTTGTCTCTCACTCCAACCTTATGCGTTCGGTTTTAACATTTCTGGGATACACGAAATACGATGAACTACCGACGGGCTCAGTTAAAAACACAGGATATTTTGTCCTTGAAACTGATGGAAAAGAGTTTAAGGTTATAAAAACTGACCAAATCTATGTCCAAGAAGGAAAAATCAGAGTATGGTAAAAGACTTAAACAAACTAAATATAAAAGAGGCAAAAGACGGGCTTAGAAAGAAAGAGTTTAGCGCTTTTGAGCTGACCAAATCATGTTTGGATCAAATCAAAAAAACAGATGATAAGCTTAATGTATTTGTAACTCTCACCGAAAAAGAAGCCTTAGAAAGTGCTCGAAAAGCCGACAGCTTGCTAGCCTTGCAAGGCCAGGCCTTGCAGGCTCAACCGCTTTTAGGAATTCCTATTGCCGTAAAAGATAATTTTTCGACAAAAGGAGTTAGAACTACTGCGAGTTCAAAAGTATTAGATAACTATGTTCCTCCGTTTGACTCCACAGTTGTTGCAAAACTTAAACATGCTGGTGCAGTAATTCTTGGAAAAACAAATATGGATGCCTGGGCACATGGGTCCTCTACAGAGACCTCGGACTATGGTCCAACTCGGAATCCTTGGAATACAAACCATCTTCCCGGAGGCTCATCCGGCGGTTCAGCGGCGGCTATTGCTGCAAATCAATGTATCGGGGCAATAGGCTCAGAAACAGCAGGATCTATAAGACAACCAGCCTCTTGGTGCGGTGTTGTCGGATTAAAACCCACTTACGGAAGAGTTTCAAGATACGGTGTTATCGCAATGGGCTCATCCCTTGATTCTCCCGGTCCGATTTCCAAAAACGTTGAGGACTCGGCTTTAATTTTAGAAGTCTTAGCAGGTTTTGACCCAATGGACGGGACAACGTCTCCGAAACCGATTCCAGTTTATGCAGAAAGCTTAAAACTAAAAACTAATGATTTTGTTATTGGAGTTTCTGAGGAGTATTTTAATGGTGTAGATTTTGAGGTTTCAGAAGTAGTAAAAAAAGCAATTAACAAACTTGAAAAGATTGGTATAAAAATTGAACCTATCAAACTTTTTGATCCAAAATATGCAATTGACGTTTATACAATTATCCAGCGCTCGGAAGTCTCCTCGAATCTCGCACGCTATGACGGGATCAGATACGGCAATGGCCGAACATTTTTTGGAGAAGAAGCCAAACGTCGCATAATGTTTGGAACACACGCTCTTTCCTCAGGTTATTATGACCAGTATTACAATAAAGCTTCCCAAGTCCGCTCAGTTATTATTGATGATTTCAAAAAATCGTTTGAAAAAGTAGATGTAATCGTTGCACCCACTTCCCCATCCCTAGCTCTTCCCGTTGGTGCAACAAAAGATCAGGCAATGTTTGGGGAACTGGCGGATGTTTTGGTGGAACCTTCATCAATTGCCGGACTTTGTGGAATAAATATTCCTGTTGGTTTTTCAAAAACCGGTCTTCCGATCGGAATGCAGATAATCGGTCCGCAGTTTGAAGAAGAAAAAGTATTGCAAGTAGCCCATTATTATGAAACACAAAGTGCAAATGAGTCATGGAGAAAAAAGGAGCCTGATTTATGAAAGATTTAGAGCGATTTCTAATTGAAGCAAACGAGCATGGATATGCATCAGGTAATCCAGGAGTAAAAGAAGAAGACGGTTCAACCACAATCGTTTATCCGCCAGAAGGAGATGTTGATAGTTGGAGCTTTAAAGATCACTTTTATGGTGGTGAGCCATATGGAGGACAGGAGGTTATTTTTAGAGACGGGCGGCCTTACTGGACAATGGTTTATTATGGTAGCGTTTATGAAGAAGCCGATCTAAAAAGAGTTTATGCCTTTTTGCAAAAAGCGTTAATTCAACCGCAGGAAAGAATTCCAGTTCGAGGACCTGTCCGTTTTCAAGATGCCGGAATGCTATATAAAAATTCAACTGAAGGAGATTTGCATAAATTTTCTGGGTCTGAATATATTTTAGATGAAGCTGGAGATGAATTATATTATGCATATTATGTTGGTGGTCTTGTTGACCAGCGAAGAGAATAATGAAATACACACCTGTTATCGGACTGGAAGTTCATGTTGAGCTGAAAACAAAATCTAAGATGTTTTGTGCCTGCTCTGCGGATTATTTTGGACAAAAACCAAATACTCATACCTGCCCTGTTTGCTTAGGTCTTCCCGGAGCCTTGCCAGTTCCAAATAGACTGGCTATTGAGTGGTGCATAATGATAGGACTTGCGCTAAATTGTGAAATTCCTCTTTTCTCTAAGTTTGACCGCAAAAACTATTTCTATCCAGATCTTCCAAAAGGATATCAGATAAGTCAGTATGATCAACCATTTGCTACGGACGGTTTTGTCATCCTGAACTCGCTCGCCTCGCTGCGAAGCGGGTTTCAGGATCTAAAAACTAAAGATGAGATGCCGAAACAAGTTCGGCATGACACGGGGAAAAAGGTCAGAATACGAAGGGTACATATGGAAGAAGACACGGGCAAATTAATTCATCAAACTGTTGGCGGTGAAAAAGTTTCCTTAATCGATTTTAACCGCTCCGGAGTTCCCCTTGTTGAAATTGTTACGGAGCCGGATTTTGAAAGTGCAGAAGAAGTCATTGAATATTTGAAAAAACTTCAGCAGATTGTCAGATATTTAGATGTTTCAGACGCCAACATGGAGCGCGGAGACATGAGGCTTGAACCAAACATATCGCTCCGCGAACTCAAAACTCAAAACTCAAAACTCAAAAATGAATTGCCTAATTATAAGGTTGAGGTAAAAAACATAAATTCATTCAAGTTTGTTGAAAAAGCCATAAATTTCGAAATTCAGAGACAAGCTGAAATTCTTGATAGGGGTTCAACCCCTAAACAGGAAACCCGAGGGTTTGTTGAGAAATCAAACTCAACCGTTTCCCAACGGACAAAAGAAGAAGCATCCGATTACAGATATTTTCCTGAACCCGACATCCCTCCAATCCGTTGGCAGGAATCTCAAATTTCAAATCTCAAATCTCAAATGCCTGAATTGCCGGATATCAAACTTGAGAGGTTTATCAAGGACTATTCTCTTTCTTCTTATGATGCGGAAATTCTAACAAGAGAGAGAAATCTTGCTGATTTTTTTGAAAAAGCAGTTTTGGCAGGAAAAGAATTTGGCCCAGATCCTAAAAAAATTGCCAATTACCTAATCCATAAAAAACCTAACATAGAAGAAGTTTTACCATCTCAGTTAGTAACTCAAATTCTAAAAGCGTCAGCTGTATCAGACGTAGATGAGGAAAAACTAGAAGAAATCATAAATAAGGTAATAGATGATAACCCCAAAGCAGTAGAGGACTTTAAAAAAGGTAAAGAAAACGTTATAATGTTTCTGGTGGGACAGGTGATGCGCCAGTTCCCGGAAAAAATAGACGCATCAAAGATTAAGGCGAGCTTGCTCGCGAAATTAAAATAACATGCCAGAAGATTCAGTAGGTTTAAAAGAAAAAGAAGTTGGTGAAAGGTTACCACAAAAACCACTCACAAGGAGAGCAATAAAACGAAAGTATCAGGAAAAAGCTCAACATGCTATAGAGGATAGTGAAGTCGACGAACTAACCGGACTCCCAAATCTAAAAGGATTCAAAAGAAGACTAACAGAAGAGATCGAAAGATACAAACGCACCGGAAGAGTAACTACTGTTATGATGTTTGATTTGGATAAACTAAAAGCTATAAATGATAGTCAAGGACATGCTGCAGGAAATGAATATCTAATTAGAGCTGCTCAAACTCTCAGATCGGGCCTAAGATTAACTGATTATATTGCAAGGGTTGGTGGAGATGAATTTGCGGCAATACTTCCCGATACAAACGCAAGAGAAGTAAGGAAAATATGGGATGAAAGACTTAAGCCTTTAACACTATCCAACAGGATTCAGATTAGCGCAGGCGCGGATGAATTAAACCCTGAAAATCCAGATCAGTCGCTTCAAAATGCTGATTCTGCAATGTATGGAGCTAAAAGAGAACCTGGGATTAATACATTAATGGTAAAACAACCTCAAAGATAATGGCTGATTTTGTACATCTTCATAACCACAGTGAGTATTCGCTTTTAGACGGGTTGTCAAAAATAGATGATATGGTATCCCGTGCCAAAAATCTTGGTATGGCCTCCCTTGCAATCACCGACCACGGCAATATGTTTGGGGCCATAAAGTTTTATAAGGCCTGCAAAGAAGCAGGTATTAAACCAATAATAGGATGTGAAATCTATATTTCAAAAAGATCTCGTCATGACAAAGAAGCGGGTCTTGACACAGATTCCAACCATCTCATTCTTCTCGCAGAAAATGAAACCGGATATAAGAATTTGATGAAAATAATCTCCATTGCAAACCTGGAAGGATATTATTACAAACCCAGAAGCGATATTGAGCTTCTTAGAGAGTACTCCGATGGCCTGATCTGTTTGTCTGCATGTGTCAATGGTTATATTTCAGAGCCTCTTATTCAAAATCAGGAAGAAACGGCAATTGCTCGCGCAAAACAGCTTTCAGAAATATTTGGAAAAGATCATTTTTATTTAGAAATCCAGAAGCATTTGAATGTAGAAGATCAGGACATTTTAAATGAAAAATTAATAAAGCTATCGGAAAAGTTAGGATTACCCCTTGTTGCAACCAATGATAACCACTATATTTATAAAGGAGACGCAGAGGCACAGGAGGTACTTTTGTGCATCCAAACTCAAACCACGCTAACAACACCTAATAGAAAGCTTTCTATGATTGGCTCCCCCGATTTCTATATGAAATCGCCTGAAGAAATGACCGGACTTTTTATTCAGACCCCCCAGGCAATAGAAAACACCAACAAAATTGCCAGGATGTGTAATATCGAAATTTCATTAGGCAAATGGATAATGCCTAATTTTGAAGTGCCTAAATCTACTACTTCATCGCAATATTTAAAAAAACTTGTCTATGAGGGACTTAAGAAAAGATATGAAAAAATAACAAATGAGATAAAACAAAGGTGTGACTATGAACTATCCGTAATTCTCAGAAAAAAATATGAAACCTATTTTCTTATAGTAGCAGACTTTGTCAACTGGGCTAAATCTCAGGGAATAAGCGTAGGACCGGGAAGAGGATCTGCAGCTGGATCTGTTGTTTCTTATTCATTGGGAATAACAGACGTTGATCCTTTTTTCTTCAACCTTCCTTTTGAAAGATTCCTAAATCCAGACAGACCCTCGGCTCCGGATATTGATCTTGATTTCGCAGACACAAGACGCGATGAGGTTATAGAGTACGTTACTAATAAGTATGGAAAAGACAAGGTTGCACAAATCATCACATTTGGAACTATGGAGGCGCGCGGTTCAGTCAGAGATACAGGCAGAGCTCTTGGTATGCCCTACTCGGGACCGGACAGAATCGCAAAAATGATCCCTCCCGGCTGGCAGGGGCATGCTATGACAATTGATAATGCTCTGGAGCAAAGTCCGGAACTGCGGCTCGCCTACTCAACCGAGGCAGAAACTAAAAGACTTTTAGATTTGGCAAAAAGAATTGAAGGCGTTGCCAGACACGCTTCTGTTCATGCGGCTGGAGTTGTAATCTCAGACAAAGAATTAGTACGCTACACTCCTTTGCAGCGTGAAACAAAAGGAGACAAAATTGTTACGCAATATGATATGTACACTGTTGGAGAAGACGGGGTTGGACTTCTTAAAATGGATCTTCTAGGACTTAGAAATCTTACAATTATAGAAGAAGCGCTTAATTTTATAAAACAAAACAGGGGCAAAGAATTAAATATTTCAATCATTCCCCTAGACGATAAAAAAACCTACGATCTTTTATCGGATGCCGAAACAACCGGAATATTTCAACTTGAGTCTTCAGGAATGAGAAGATATATAAAAGACCTTAAACCTACCTCAATTTTTGATCTTATGGCTATGGTAGCTCTTTATAGACCGGGCCCTATGGCAAATATTCCGGAATATATTTCAAGAAGACATAAAAAGTCTTTAATAAGCCTTCCGGACGCGCGATTAAAAGACGTTCTTGAGCAATCTAACGGAATGCTTGTTTATCAGGATGATGTTCTTCTAACAACAATTGCAATAGCAGGATATAACTGGCTTGAAGCTGATAAATTTAGAAAAGCAATGGGTAAAAAAATCCCCGCCGATATGAAAAAGCAGAAAGAACAATTTATAAATGGTAGTGTTGCAAACGGCCTTTCACCTAAAAAAGCAGAAGAAATATTTAATTTAATTGCACCTTTTGCCGGTTACGGATTTAACAAGGCTCACGCTGCCTGCTATGCAACAATTGCATACAGAACCGCTTATTTAAAAGCAAATTATTCGGTTGAGTTTATGACTGCACTTCTGACCGCAGAATCCAGGGGGTCAACAGGGCCTGTTAAAAATGAAAAAATTGCACAGGCTATTGCAGAGTGTAAAAGATTAAAAATTAATGTACTTCCGCCTGATATTAATAAATCAGATAAAGACTTTACGATTGAAAATAAAGAAAACATCAGGTTCGGACTGTCTGCTATTAAAAATGTCGGAGATGCAGCTATAAAAAACGTTTTAAGCCAAAGATCCATCCGGCCGTTTAAGTCTCTCAACGATTTTTGCATGAGAGTTGATTTATCTACTATTAACAAAAAAACCATTGAAAGTCTTATAAAAGCAGGCGCCATGGATCAGTTTGGTAACCGGGCTTATCTTCTTACCTCATATCAGGAAATTGTTGATCAGATTGGAAGAGAAAAAAAGCAAAAAGTGGAAGGACAGGAAAGCCTGTTTGGTGACGAGAATGACCATTCAACACCGAATTCTAACCTTGGAGGAATTGACGATTTTTCTACCAATGAAAAACTTGCATTTGAAAAAGAATTTTTGGGTTTCTATTTAACTTCGCATCCCCAAATGGACAATTTACTTGCCATAAAATCTCAGATTTCTCACGAGCTTGATCTTCTGGATGATCAAACAGAAGGCCAGGTTGTAAAAATAGGAGGAATTATTGAAGGGAGCAGAAGAATCTTTACGAAAAAAACAGGTTCTGAAATGGCTTTTATCAGCATTGGTAATGAGAAAGGGATAATTATTGACTGCATTATTTTTCCTAAGATCTTTGAGAAATACAAGAACTTTATCACAAAAGACAATCTAGTTATTCTTGAAGGTAGGGTTGATACAAAAAATGAACGCCCGATTATAATCGCTGAAAAAATTTCACTGCTCGGCTACTGAACATAAATTCTCCTTGACTACAGATACATATACTTGTAAAATGTAGTGGGAAACAAATGGCAAGTTTTGCGCCGGAAATAATACTACACATCGGAAAGTTTCCAGTAACAAATACCATAATAAACACCATCCTAGTAGATGGTTTTTTACTGCTGGTAGCGTTTGCTGCAAGAAGTAAGCTCTCCCTTATTCCGGGAAAGTTTCAAAGTATTGTAGAAATTGTCATAGGGGGGCTTTACTCATTTGCCCAAGGAATTGCAGGGGAAAAAACAAAAAAAATTTTCCCTTTTTTTATGACATTTTTACTTTTTATTTTGATCGCAAATTGGAGCGGTCTTGTCCCAGGCATCGGAACGTTTGGAATTGCTGAACAAGTCCTTCACGAAGAAAATACGCAAACTTCCATTATCCCTTTTATAAGGCCGCTCACAAGTGATCTTAACGCAACATTTGCTTTGGCTGTTGTATCTTTGATCGCTACTCACGTTTTGGCCATAAAGGAATTAGGAATACGAGAATATCTGACAAAATTTTTCGCATTTATCCCTTTTATTATTTCTATAATAAAGAGAAAACCAAATATTAAAATTAACGCAAAGAATCCAATTGATATGGTTGTTTCCGTAATAACTCCTCTTGTTTTGGTGTTCGTTGGGTTTTTGGAACTAATTTCTGAATTTGTAAAAGCTATTTCTCTTTCCTTCAGACTTTTTGGAAATATTTATGCAGGCGAGGTGGTGCTTCACACGGTTCAGGGAATTTTCGCATTCTTAGTGCCTATACCCTTTTTACTTCTTGAAGTAATAGTGGGGGCTGTTCAGGCACTTGTTTTCGCAATGCTCACCATGGCATTTATGGTGCTATTATCTACGTCTCATCATGAAGAAACACATTAAAGGAGGCTTGCCTCCCGAAGCATTTATATGATTAGATTAAACATGAAAAAGATTAGGCGAACCAAACACTCCTTCGCGCAAGGCTATGGAGGGCGAAGGGAGGTGAAGACTTAATGGAATTTAGTATTTCCGGAGGATTTATTGTTGCTATTGGAGGGATAGGACCGGCAATTGGAATTGGTCTTATTGGCATGAAAGCAATGGAAGCAATCGGAAGAAATCCGGAAGCGTCCGGAAAAATTCTTCCCGCAATGCTTGTTGCTATGGCGTTTGCTGAGGCTATTGCAATCTATTCTCTTATTCTCGCATTCACCTAAGGAGGAGATCAAATTATGGAATTTTTAAAAGATTTTGGTTTTGATCCTTTACTTTTCACAGCACAAATTATAAATTTTGTGGTGGTTTTGATACTTCTTAAAAAATTACTTTACAAACCTGTGCTGGATATGATCAGAAAAAGAGAAAAGGAAATCTCAGATGGCATCAAAAACTCAGAAGAAGCAGACCAAAAATTGATTAAAGCACAGGAGAGAGAAAATCAAATCTTAATAAAAGCAAACGAACGGGCAAAAAATATTATTGAAGACGCAAAAAAAGAAGCAGATGAGATAATTTTGAAAGCTGAAGAAAAAGCAAAAAATGAGGCGGAAAAAATGATTGCAAATGCTAAACTCTCAATAGACCAGGAGGTAAAAACTGCTGAGGAAAAATTAACCAAAAAAATTGGAAATATTGCAATTTCGCTTCTTGAGAATTCGCTTAAGGGGATTTTTGGGCAAAAAGAGCAAAAAATAATAATGCAAAAAGCCTCTCAAGAAATTCAGAAAAGAAAGAATATATGAAAAAAAAAGTAATAAAAAAAATGGCTGAGAAAAGTTTTATAAAAGACAGTCTTGATCAAGAGAAAATCAATTCTTTTGTAAAGAGTTTCTCAAAAACAGACCTAAAAATATATATTAAAAATTTAAAAAATATTCATAGTCAAAAGATAGTTCGCGTATCAGTGCCAAGTGTTGAGGGGCTCGAGGATGTGAAAAAATATTTCATAAAAATTTATCCGGATAAAAAAATAATGGTAGAAGTTGATCCTAGTCTTATAAACGGAGTAAGAGTAGTTGATTACGACAATGAATACGAATTTTCACTAAAAAATATTTGGGAAGGAGCAATTGCACTAACAAATGATTGATGAAAACCAAATTATTCAGGATTTAGAGGGTAAAATGCTGGATTTTGATAAAAATCCAAAAGTTCAAAATGTGGGATATGTAGAAAAAAATACTGACGGAGTAATTACGGCTTCTGGCCTTTCAAAGGCTACAATGGGAGAAAGGGTCACGTTTGAAAACGGCACCTCTGGTGTCGTTTTAAATTTAGATGAAGACAATGTTTCAATAATTTTGCTTGGAAGAGGTGACGTAATAAAAGAGGGAGACAAGCTAAAAACAACCGGTGAGATGCTCTCTGTAAATGTTTCGGAAAGCCTGCTCGGGCGCGTTGTCGATTCTCTTGGAAATCCTTTGGATGGAAAATCAAAACTTAAGAAAGGAAAACTTATGCCTCTTGAAAAAATTGCTCCAGGCGTTGTAGAACGTGAGCCGGTTGATACACCCCTTAAAACAGGAATTAAAGCAATTGATGCTATGTTTCCGATTGGACGCGGCCAGAGGGAGCTTATAATCGGCGATAGAGGACTTGGAAAAACAGCAATTGCGCTAGATTCTATTATTAATCAAAATGAATTGAAGGGGTCGTCATCAAAGCTAAAACAGGTTGTTTGTATATATGTTGCAATCGGACAAAAAAGATCAACTATTGCACAAATTCTTGGAAAACTTGAAGAAACTGAGGCTCTTCCCTACTCAATTATTGTGGCGGCTTCTTCATCAGACCCCGTGGCAATGCAATACCTGGCTCCTTATTCAGGAACAGCTATTGCGGAATATTTTCTGGAAAAAGGCCGAGACGTCTTAATAATTTATGACGATCTTACAAAGCACGCATGGGCATACAGACAAATTTCTCTTGTATTAAAAAGGCCGGCCGGCCGCGAAGCATATCCGGGAGACATCTTTTACCTTCATTCAAGACTGCTTGAGAGAAGCGTTAAGCTTAATAAAAAAAACGGCGGAGGATCAATAACTTCTCTTCCTATTATTGAAACCCAGGCAAATGACATATCTGCATATATTCCGACAAATGTAATTTCTATTACAGACGGACAAATTTTTTTACAATCGGATTTATTTAACTCAGGGATTAGACCTGCAATCAATGTAGGAACTTCAGTTTCCCGTGTTGGAGGTGCAGCACAAACTGGTGCAATGAAGTCTGTTTCCGGAAAGATGAAGCTTGAGTTAGCACAGTATTTGGAACTGGCGGCTTTTTCGCAGTTTGGATCAGAGCTTGATCCTGAGACTGCCAAATCACTTGAACGCGGTAAAAGAACACAGGAAATATTAAAACAAGGTCAATACCATCCATTGCCTGAGCCTTTTGAAATAATAAGCATATGGTCAGTCACAAACGGATATTTGGACGACGTTTCTGTTTCTGATGTCGGAAGATTTGAGTCTGACCTCCATTCATATATAAAGAGAAATAATCCGGACATTTTAAAAATATTATCCCAGGGCGAAAAGCTATCGGAATCAACTTTGGTAAATCTAGAGAAAACATTAAAAGATTTCAAAAAGATATTTAAATAAAAATATGGCAAATTTACTACTGATTAAGAGAAGAATAAAAACAGCCCAGAACGTTTCCAAAACTACAAAAGCAATGCAGATGATAGCTGCAAGCAAGCTAAAGCGCGCTCAAAACGCTGCGCTTTCGGCACGTCCTTATGTAGAAAAACTTACGCAAATTTCTCAATCTATATCTGCAAAGGTTGATATGGATGCAAAAAATGATTATATGAAAAAGCTAACTATGTCTGATGAGAAACTGATTATTGTTATATCCCCTGATAAAGGACTTTGTGGTGGCCTAAACACTAACCTGGCAAGACAGCTTTTAAGTTTTACAAAAGAAAATAAAAAACTTAACTATATAACTATTGGCAAAAAAGCAAGCGGTATAGCAAGAAGTTTTGGAGGAAATATTTTGGCATCGTTTGATATCGGAACCACTCTTCCCTCTTATGACTTAGTTTATCCCGTCATGGCGCTTATAGACGAACATTATTTAGGAAAAAGGGTGTCAAGTGTTTATGTTCTCAATTCAAACTTCAACAGTGTTTTTTCACAAAATCCTATTATTAAAAGGATTCTTCCGGTAGAATTTGAGTCAACTGACATCAAACAAAAAGAAACTCTTTTTGAGCCAAATGCCCAAACAATGCTCCCGGGGCTGATCCGTCATTATCTTGAAATGAGCATATATCATAGTTTTTTAGAAAGCTATTTGTCTGAGCAAGCAGCTAGGATGATTGCAATGCAAAACGCAACAGATAATGCAAAAGAAATAATTGAAGAACTGCTGCTTCTTTATAATAAGAAAAGGCAGGAAAAAATTACAAGCGAGATACTTGATATTTCAGGAGGAATATTTGCAAATGCCAATTAACAATACAGGAATTATTATAAGAGTTGCAGGACCGGTTGTTGATGTTAGGTTTCCGGAAGGTGTACCAAATATTTCAGAAGCTTTAACTATTGATATAGACAAAGCCCAGAAATTAATTTTGGAAGTTGCATTTACAACAGGAGATAAAGAGGTAAAAGCACTGGCTCTAGGCCCAACAGACGGATTAAGAAGAGGTATGGAAGTTAAAAGAACCAACTCCCCCATTAAGGTGCCTGTTGGAATGTCAACGCTGGGGCGAATTTTTAATGTACTGGGTGAAACAATCGATGGGCAAAAACCTCTTAATCAAAAAGGGCTAGATTTGCAGCCTATTCATAAAAGTGCTCCTCCTCTTACCGAGCAGGAAACAAAACCTCAAATTCTTGAAACAGGTATAAAAGTTATCGATCTTATAGCGCCTTTCACAAAAGGAGGAAAAATCGCGGTTTTTGGAGCAGCAGGAGTAGGAAAAACAGTTATTATTCAAGAGCTAATCCGAAATATCGCTACTGAACACAAAGGCCACTCAGTGTTTGCTGGAGTGGGAGAAAGATCTAGGGAAGGAAACGATCTTTGGCTTGAAATGAAACACAGTAAAACAATGGATAAAACAGTTATGGTATTCGGACAGATGAATGAACCGCCTACAAATAGATTAAGAGTTGCCTTAACTGCTCTTACTATGGCTGAATATTTTAGAGACGTTAAAAAAGAAGAAGTTTTGCTTTTTATCGATAACATTTTTCGCTTTGCTCAAGCCGGCTCTGAAGTTTCAGCTCTTTTAGGACGCATGCCCTCAGCTGTAGGATACCAGCCAACGCTTGCGTCTGAAATGGGAGATTTGCAGGAGCGAATTACATCAACTAAAAAAGGATCTATCACCTCCGTCCAGGCTGTTTATGTTCCGGCTGATGACTATACCGATCCGGCACCTGTTACAATTTTTGCGCATCTTGATGCAACAATTGCTCTTGAACGATCAATTTCCGATAAAGGAATTTACCCGGCGGTTGATCCCCTATCCTCAACTTCAAGAATTCTTGATCCGCAGGTTGTAGGACTGGAGCATTACGACGTTGCAAGAGGTGTTCAGAAAGTTCTTCAAAGATATAAAGATCTTCAGGATATTATTGCAATTTTGGGCATGGATGAACTGTCCGAGGAAGATAAGCTGACTGTAACAAGAGCTAGAAAAATTGAAAAGTTTTTGTCTCAGCCTATGTTTGTTGCCGAAATATTCACTGGATCACCCGGAAAATACGTAAATGTAAAAGACACCGTTTCAGGTTTTAAAGAAATTTTAGAAGGAAAACATGACAAGCTTCCGGAATCTGCATTTTACATGGTTGGAACAATAGATGAAGCGGTTAAGAAAGCAAAAAATTTATAACCTGTTATCAGTTCTCGGTTTTCTGTTTTCGGATTATGGTTAGTCGGTCTTCGGTTCATCAGACTGACAAACAGAAAACTAGCAAACAGACTGCAGATAACTGATAACTGAAAACGGATAACTGAATTATTATGAAATTAACAGTTGATATTCTTACTCCACAAACAAAAATTTATTCGGGAGAAGCGGATGAGGTAATCGCGCCAACCGTTAATGGGGAGATTGGAATTCTTCCAAATCATGTATCACTATTTACCCAAATCCTTCCCGGAGAGCTGATGATAAAGAACGGTTCAAAAACTGAGTCGATTGCGATTTTAGGAGGGTATCTTGAGGTAGCTGACAATAAGGTGAATGTTTTGGGAGATTACGCGGTAAGAGCGGAGGATATAGAGGTTGCAAAGGCGCAGCAGGCCAGGCAGCGTGCGGAGAAGATGAAGCAGGAAAAAGTAAGCCAGGAAGACCTGGCTGTAATAGAAGCTGATTTACGCAGAAGTTTACTGGAACTCAAAGTCGCCCATCGCCGAAGATCAAGAAGTTAATTCTTCGCTCTAGGAGTTATTAGAAGCAACAGTTGTAGAATCAACCCATATATCCCTTGCTAGAACCCTATCTCCGTTTGGTAATGGTCTGTCTTCAAAAACATCTGATCTTAAACTCGTTCCGCCTCCTGTCTCCAACTCTTCCCTTGCTCTCAACATTCTCTCTCTAAAACCGGGCATTCTTCTTTCGTATCTTGCCCAATCATCTCCTTGCGAACCTCTAATTCGATCCATAAGCCTTCCTAATCTTCCTCCCATAATTGATATCAATATAGCAGTTTAAGATTAATTGTCAATGTATGGAATTTGCCGATTTGGGTAAGACTTCATTAGGGATAAATTTCTGAACTTTTACGCAAATTTCGCTCTAGCGAAATTTGCGTGTTTTAATGATTTTGGTTTACGATAAATACTACAACACTACGTAGTATCGAAGTTTTGAAATTTTTTTAAGTCCTAAGAACTTGCTCTTTATTCTCCTATTTCATAAAATATTGTAGCGCCGAAGTAACTCCCCGCACAGAGCTTACTTGCTCCCGAGGTTTACATCCTCGCGTTGCAAGAGCGCTTTTGCGGGGCAAGCAGTGGTAGAGCAACGGTTTCGCCCCCTTGCGTCGCCGACATAGCTCAGGGGCAGAGCAAGTGTTTCGTAAACACTAGGTCGCAGGTTCAATTCCTGCTGTCGGCTCAGTATGATATATTTTTCTCAATCCGCCTTTGGCGAGATTGAAGAGGAGAGGCCGGCCGAAAAGTCAAAGTCCTAACGAAGAGAGGACGAAGACACAAGGCCGTGACTTGACGATGAGAAGATCAAGGCTTTACAAAAAAATTGAGAGAAAATCAAAACAAAATTTAATATTATCGGTTTTGGGAATACTGGCAATTC
>CAZFNO010000013.1:0-3328 GCA_964520695.1 uncultured Gammaproteobacteria bacterium
GCGGAGGAGGTGGGATTCGAACCCACGCGAGCTTATTCAGCTCAGGAATTTAGCAAACTCCCGCAATGGACCAACTATGCGACTCCTCCTGCGGAAGCGAGAGGATTCGAACCTCTGATACCCTTGCGGGCATAATGGTTTTCAAGACCATCCTGATCAACCACTCCAGCACGCTTCCAAGTCGTTTTATTATATCAAAATATGCTTGACTAAACATAATTATTGCAATAAAGTTAAACTATGGATAATCCCCGAGAAAATGAGAATCTAATTGAGGAGAAATTCCTCCCAAAAGAGCTTCCGAAAGAAATTCCGGATCATTTAGGAGTTAACCCCATTGAGCATAACCAACTCAAAACTCTTATTTCGTGGTCTGCCCCGGGAAGACCTTTTATTAAAAGAGGCCGACAGTTTTATATGACCGCTATTCTTATTGTCTTTTTAATTGAGATAATTTTATTTCTTTTTTCCCAATACTTGGCGATGTTTGTTGTTGCATCTCTTCTTTTTATGGGATTTGCTTTTTCACTAATTCCTCCCAGAGACTTTCACTATAAAATTACAACTCAGGGAGTGATGATTGAAGACCATTTTTATCTCTGGCGCGAGCTTTATGATTTTTATTTCAAAAGAAAAGAAGGTCATGACTTTTTACATATAAGAACCGAAGATATATTTCCGGGAGAAATAATAATTTCTCTTGGCGATGTACACAAAGATCAGGTCATACAGACAATGATTCAATACATTCCATACCGGGAATACGTAAAGCCTGATATTATGGATAGGACAGGTGAATGGCTTTACAAAAACTTCCCTCTTGAGAAACGATCCTAGCTTGAAGTGGCCCTCCTAATAAACTAAAATACACACTAGATTATCCAAAATTACAAAGTAATTTTGAGAGGAGAAGCCGATTAAAGGCTGAATCCGCCAACCGGCGGAGAAGGCGTAAGATCGAGCTTTGACAAGCCCTCGTAGCTCAGCTGGATAGAGCGTAGCGTTGCGGACGCTAAGGTCGATGGTTCGAATCCATTCGAGGGTGCAAAAAAAGTTTCTTTCTCATCCGCCAGCTGGCGGATGAAGACGAAAATCCAGCGAAAAGTTGAAGTCCGAGTGTAAACGAGGACGAAAACACGAAGCTGTGATTTGAGGAGGGTTCGCATAGCGGCCAATTGCACGAGTTTCGAAAACTCGAGGGAGTAATCCCTTCACAGGTTCGAATCCTGTACCCTCCGCCCATGGCCTTTCCTTGACAAAATGTATATTTAAATGTATATTTAAATATGTATGAATTACGTCACAACTACTGATCTTAGAACAAAAACCAAAGACGTTATAAAAACTTTAACAGAAGGCCGTTCTATTGATCTTATTCACAGGTCAAAAGTTGTTGGAGAAATAAAACCAAAGATTTACGATCCGAAACCCTTTGATGTAGAAAGGTTTGCAAAAACCGTTGATAAGCTTAATTTTCCAAACCTGACTCCAAAACAAATTGAAACAAGGTATAGAAAAGCTATGGTTGAAAAACATGGCAAGAATATTTCTTGATACTAATTTCTATATTGACGTCACAAAAAGATCGAAGAAGAATTGGGAATATTTAAAAGGTGATTTGCTTTTCATATCTCCTCTTTCAACTCACATCTTGTTTTACGCACGTAAATTAAAGGTGCCTGACATTGAGGTAAATGAATTTCAAAAACAGTTTGGTATTGTGCCACTTACAAAATTCATTCTCGATAAAGCCTTGGAGGGACCAACGTCTGACCTTGAAGACAATATTCAGCTTCACAGTGCCGCAGAAGCTGACTGTGATGTTTTCTTAACCTCTGACAAGAGTTTACTTTCTATGAAGTTCTTCGGCAAAACAAGAATCATCTCTCCTCAAGAATTAAAAGCAAATTAATCTGGTATAATCCCGTTAGATAAAAGGTGCCTAATGGGATGAGGTTTGATTTTTCATACTTACTCGTGAGATCATTAAGTTATGGGGGAAGTAGGCGCTGCGTTAGAAGCGGGAGTTAATATTATAAGTGCTGGGGCAAAAGCTGCAGAAGGTACGACAAGCGTAGGAGAAGCGGTAACAAAAACAGCCGGGGGAATCGGAACAGCTGTTGAAAGTGCCGAAACAACAGTGGGACCTCTTTTAAGCGCTGCTGACGCTGGAGGAAGCGTTTCTGAAGTCGCTCGCTCGGTGCCTGCCGCTACCCCGGAAACTGTTGGCGGGGGAATAGGAGTCGGGGCTGAATCGCTCCCTTCTCCTGTCGGAAGGGTTGAAGATACCCTAGCTCCGGCAATTGGTCCTGAATTAGATCTAAATAATCTTTCTCCAGGAGAAAGAGCAGCAGAAGCAGCCGTCGAATTTGGACAAGCAAATAGAGTTTATACAGACGGATTAAGATCGGGAAACATAAACCCTGATGATGCCAAAAGAGTGTCTGAGTTAAGACAAGAGCTAGACAAATTAACGCTTGATCGGCTGCGTCAGCCTAGAAGAGGAAAGGGAAATGAAAACAAAGAAAATGAAAACGAAGAATGGGAAGTAGTTAGAAAAGGCGATAAAGTAGTTATAAGAAGGAGAAAACCAGGATTCAAGAGAGCAGTCGGGGATGCAGTATCAAATTTAGCTGCTGATGTAGTAAACGACGTTGGAAAAAAATCTTAGTGATTTCCTTGTTTTCAACCCCATAATTACATAAAATAAGCTCATGAAATTTGAATTCTCAGCAGGAGGGATAGTATACAAGCGCGGAAAGATCCTTGTGGCTAAGCACTCTTTCCATCACGGCTGGGTTTTCCCAAAAGGCCTGATTGGCGATAAGGATGATAATAAACACCAAACCAAGGAGGAAACAGCGCTACGCGAAGTTAAAGAAGAAACCGGAATCGAAGCAACAGTTGAAAAAGAAATAAAACCCGTAACTTACTGGTATATTTGGGAAGGACAAAAAATTAAAAAAACAGTTTATTATTTCACTATGAAAGCTGTTGGCGGAAATACGGACGATCATGATGATGAGATGGAAGAAGTTGAGTGGATAGATTATAATGAGGTTGAAAATAGGCTTACCTATCCATCAGATAAAAAGGCATGGGAAGAAGCCAAAAAGCTAATAGCTTAAAACTAAAGACAGAAAGCTTTTAGCATTTAGCTTTAGGCTGAAGGTGAGGTGCGAGAGTGGTTTAATCGACACGCTTGGAGAGCGTGCATAGTCGAAAGACTATCGGGGGTTCAAATCCCCCCCTCACCGCATGTTGACAATTATTCCAAGTAGAAAAATGACTAAAAAATATTTAATTAAAAAGGGGTAGTTATGAAATA
>CAZFNO010000013.1:3428-11186 GCA_964520695.1 uncultured Gammaproteobacteria bacterium
CCAAGTAGAAAAATGACTAAAAAATATTTAATTAAAAAGGGGTAGTTATGAAATATTATGAATTAACCAAGGAGGAACAAAAACTCTTAGATGAGATTGAAAAAGGAGAATGGGTCGAGATTGCGGATTTTGAAAAAGAAAAAAAGAGATTTCAAGAAATTGCCAGAAACACTCTTAATAAAACCCGAAACATTAATATTCGCCTATCTGAGCGTGATTTATCAAAGCTTAAAAGAAAAGCCGCGGAAGAAGGATTACCATATCAAACACTTGCTTCATCTATACTTCATAAGTTTACAAATAATTAATCTTTGTATTTCCTTTAATTTATTCACAGATTAAGGCGAAGGACTTCTTGACAACTAAATCAAAATAAATCAAACTAAAGTTAATGACAACTGCCTTGCCCCTCGAAGCTTTACTCGGCCTTCGTAGCCACTTCGGCGAAGGAGGCGCGAAGTGGGGCCATTTTCAGCGTTTAGGGTTAAGCGTTAAGCGTTTAGTTTTTGTTTCTCTGCTAATATCTATTATCTATTTACTATTTACTAGCTCTGCTTTTGCCCAGACAGTTCAGGAAACAATTGTTGGAGAACCCGAGTATGAAACAGTCACAAACGCTCCTTTCTCCCCTAATCTTTCAGAAGATGTGCCCAGGGACCAGCGTGCCTATATTCAGTCTGTAATGATTGAGGTGATGGCAGGACTTATCTGCCAGCTTTCAGGTGTTGATCCGATTAGACAAGATAGAAGATGCCTTGGCGCGGATCCTGCGACCGGCAAGATTGGATTTGTTGAGGGCGGAGGAGGCGCAATAGGGCTTATGGGCGGCTTAATTGCTACGACTTTTACTCCGCCTGCCTCAAGCGTTCAATACGGCAAATATCTGGCGTCAAATTTCGGGTTATCGGAAAAAGCGTATGCGCAAACAACAAGTCCCTGTGTCGGTAACTCTCAGGGAGTCGGTTTTTGCGGAATAACCCCTCTCATATCAGCGTGGGTTGCTATGAGAAATATCACATACCTCCTGCTTGTTTTGATCTTTGCAATAATAGGCGTTGCTATAATGCTTCGGGTAAGAATTGACCCGCGGACTGTTATGACAATTCAGAACCAAATTCCCAAAATCATTGTTGCAATTGTGATGATTACTTTTTCTTTTGCAATTGCAGGGTTACTCATAGATATTATGTATGTATCCATCTATCTTGTTGGCCAGGTTATTTTGGATATCAAACCCGGAGCAATTACAAATTTTGGAGAAGTGGCAACCTCAGGTACCACATTTGATGCTATAAATAGACTATTTGATGATGGATTTGCAGGCTTAGCTGTTGCAGGAGCAAATACTGTAAGAGGGTTAATTGAAAATGTACTTAGTGCAGATTTAGATATAACGTGGGACTTAGTCGCTATTCTGAGAAACCCTGTTGGGTTTGTTGGAGGACTAATAATACAGGTGTTCGCCATCCTAGTAATTCTAATTGCCCTAATTTATATCGCGGTTAGGCTTTTTATAGTTCTTCTTGTTGCATATATATCGGTTCTTTTGGACGTTGTGTTTGCACCTTTCTGGCTTTTAATAGGGCTAGTTCCTGGCTCTTCCATGGGAGTTGGCGCGTGGTTCCGCGATATTATTTCAAACTTGGCTGCTTTCCCAACAGCACTTTCTATGTTTTTATTGGCAAAAGTGTTTTTTGAAATTATAAGCGATCCTTCCATAGGCGTGTCAGGTGCTCTTTTTACCCCCCCTCTCGTGGGAGGAACAGGCGGAGGAGATAACTCTGCTTCAATTTTTGCAGGACTCGTAGCACTAGGATTTCTTTTTATGACGCCAAATGTAATCCAAATAACAAAAGCCGCACTCAAAGCTCCAAAGATCAACTACGGCCCAGTCCTGCAGCCAGCAGCAGTTGGAGGAAGAACAATTGTTGGTACCGGAAAAGGAGCTGCTCAGACAATTACACAGGGAAGAGAATTCCGCGTATCTGAGTACAATAAGAGCAGTGGGAAAGTTGAATACGGAAGATATGGCCAAGGAAAAGCGTTCTTTAGGAAAATTATAGGCGGATGATAAAAGATGCGCTATATATCCTGATATGTCTCTTTGTTAAACACCGTATTTTTGGAAATCTGAACGAATAATTCCGGTAGAAGTACCCTTAGCCACGCGAGTATATTCATTATAGCCTTATTTTTATCGCCTGCCTTTTTTCTTTTCTCAAGTCTTTGCAGCATAGATTCGTGTTGAGTAAATAGTTTTATGCTCTTATTAATAAAGGGTATTTTTATTTTTCTGACAACCTCCAAAGTTTTATTGGGATCTATAAGTTGTAACTGGGCAACGGTCCTTAGTAAATTTTGTCTTTCATCAGGATCAAATGCGAGTTGGGATGTTATATCAAATTCCTGCCATTTTGATCGCGGTACCCTCCCGCTTGCAAGAGGCCCCAAAAGTGCAGCTTTCTTATTTTTAATTGTCCCCTCAACGAATGCTGCAACTATATTTGAAAGTTTTCTTTGTGCCTCAGGCCTTCCCAGTACCCTTGCCCAGCTTTTCACCATTGTAGTCCAGTGTTCTATGTATTCTGAGTATGGATTTTCAGCATGGGCTGTAAATGCATCTGATGCTTCAGCGAGCGTTACCTGATCTCCAATTACCCTGATAAAATTAGCCTGCCCAAGTCCTGCAAATCTAGCATCTGCGCCTCTTTTCTTAAGCGCTATTTTTGGCGCATCATCAACACCAAGCGTATGAGATATTCTTGTCTTTCCTAATTCATCTCCAAAAATAAATCCTGAATCAATTACATGCTCAACGAATTCCAGTTCTTCCTGGCTTGTTAGCTCATTTCCGTTTGTCTCAGAAAAATAATCAAGAATTCTGTATTTAGTAGCTCTTGTTGATTCATATAGCCTTAGCTCCTCTTCGTTAAGTCTTGCTCTGCCGGCTTCCGCCACTCTTCTATCTATCTCTATCCAGCTTCTATATTGATCTGGTGTCAGGTTTAGGATCTCTCCGTTTGGGCCGCTTGATCTCCTGCAATCTTCATAAAATTTACGCTCACTTCTGCTTAATACTCCTATCCCTTTTTCTCTTACTATTGCCTCGATTCTAAATAAATCTTCGTATTTTTGAGCCTCGGTTGCAAGAGAATTATCTCCGTTTAATTGTTGGGCTACTACTTCGCCGTTTTGATCAAAATAAAGAGCTTGATCCTCTCTTATTCTTGCCTGCTGGGCTATCATAATTTTTTGTCTAAGACTAAGTCCTTCCTGATTTGTCCCTCCATTGGAATTAAGCAGAGAGCGCTGACGATCACTTAACATTTCAGGTCTGATTGAAGCAAGCGTCAACGGGCTAAGCGTTGCTCTTTTTTTCCAAATTTTACCCTTAAGCTCGGTTGATAAAGGTATGTGTCTTGTAAACATTGATAAAAATAATCTTTGGCCCAAAAGGTGCTTAGAAAGCTCTCTTGAAATAGCTCCACTATCAGGCTTGCCAAGCAGTCCTAAAACAGGATCAAGGCCCCCAGAGTGATTTCTTCTAAGTGATTCGTTAATATGTTCAAGTAGGGTTCTTGTTGTATTACCGACTCTTATATCTACGTTTCCCAAATACGTCAACATAGATCTCCAGCCATGACTTTCAATTAAGTCAAACACGCCGAACTCATTATTTAAAATCATGACGTTTTTTACTACTCCGTAGATTGATCTTGATCTTTCATTTACCCCTTCTGAAGCCTCAGCCTCTTTAAATATTTTTGTTAAGAACCAACCGGTATGCGCATATGCTCCAAAATATCTTACAGCTGCTCCTTTAACACCATGCAACTTTCTGACTATATACTCATACGGGTACGATCCTATTCTTGATGTGGTTTCAGGAGGGAGTGCGCCAAACCCAACATAAGTGGCTGATTTTTGCGTACCGGCATGGTATGCTTTAGTAAATTTTAAAGCTCTTTCCATTTCCCATAAAGTAAGCGGTCTTCCTCTGTCATCTACCAAAGTTCCTTTTTTTTGCATATGCTCAATTGTCCCCCTTACGTCTCTCTCAACGGTGGCAAGATCTTCATCGCTAAATGCATTTCCTCCTGTTAATCCTAGCCTTGCCTCAAAGCTTTGTTCATATACTGAATAAATCTGCCCTACACCAGCAGTTATATTTCTTACAAAGTCCAGCTTAGACATACCTAAATGCGCCATGTATTTTTGATATTCCTCAGAATCATTTATAATTCGCAGCATTTCATGAACAATAGGACGTGTCTCAATCAAAATAGTCATCCGTTCAAAAAACTTTTGATTATCTTGTTGAAAATGTGAAAACAATAATTGTTTCATTTTATCTTGATTTTCACCAAGCTGAATAGATCTTCCAATATCATAAGCTGCTTCTTCAGAGCCATAATCCGGAATTCCGATCATACGCTCAATTCCCCATTCAAACAAAAGCTCTCTTGCTCGATCAGAAATTTCAATAGAACCATCAAATTCATTTAAAGGCAGCCGTCCCCGCGAGCGTGCGATTCCATTTATTAATTGTTCTGCTGCTTCAGTATTCTCAATGTATCTTAATGTTCTAGATCCAGCTTCGTTTCTTCCTGTTCTTGCAATAAGTTCAAGAAAATATCCATACTCTTGCTCAGAAGATTTAATCCAATCTCTCATAAAATTATTCAGAACTTCTAAATTCCTAAAATCTAGGTGCGGATCCCTAAGAGCATCTCTTACTTCCTGATTATTCAAAACGTCCCTTAAGGCAACCCAAAAACTGTCTGTTTCTCGCTCTGGATTTACAGCACCTTCTGCTTCTTCTATTGGAGGCGGTCTATCATCATCGCCTCCCTCATGAACTGGGCCTCCTTCTGGACCATCTTGCGCTTCCTCGCCTTCTCTACCGGGAAGTGCTCTTCCCATATTTAATCCATCAATTGCGTCTTCGAGTCTTTCTGCTTGACCAGCTGGATTATCGGGAAATAATAGATCTTCTTCAGGAACAGCCTGAAACCTTGGATCTGGTGTACTCCAGCTTCCATCAGGGTTAAGTAAGCTTATTTCTAAATCAGCATTGACAACAGTAAGTGGTGGTCTTCCTTCTCTTACTAAAATTGCAATTTTTTTAGTGATATTTCCTTCCCTATGTTCCTCAAAACCAGAAACCGTGTACTCAAGGCCGGTGTCTTTATGCCTGACAACCATCCCCTCAGCAATGCTAGGCAAGGACCTTGTAATTACAGATTCTTTCGGACCACGTCTTAAAATATCTCTTGCTCTTCCTAAAATTCCGCCTTGTCTTTCATGAGAACGCTCGCCTCCAAGTCTTATACTACCTTCTTGTGCTGCCCTGTCGGTTGATTCACCTTGCCCTCTGTTGATTTCTGATAAATCTTCTCTTACTTCATCTAACTGAACTGTGTCTTGGCTTGCGACTCTTGCAAGTTCTTCTCTCGCTTCTTGTTGTATCTCAGGAGGAACAATTGGATCATCTCCCATTTTCCCTAGCGTCTCTCTTCCTCCGCGATCATCAGCTTGACCATGAAATCTATTTTCAGTGGGATGTTCCGATGGATTTCTAAATAATGACTTCATTACTCTGTTTTGTCTAAGTTGTTGCCTTCCTTCTCGTGTGGTGATACTTGATAATCTTGATGCTGCAGATGTTTCTCTCCCCGCTCCTCCTCCTTGTATTTCTTCCCCTCCTGGCCCTCCTGGTCCTGTTGGTACGTCCCCTGTTTCTGGCATAATATCTCCTCTACTACTAGAATAGGATGCGCGGACTGCTCCTGTCAATTCATTTGAAACAAAAACTTCTTTTGTCATGGGGGAAGTATAAATTAAAGCTGCATAGCAAACTTGATATTTTCTTTATATGATCTTTACAAGATAATGGTAAAATTATTCTATGGATGAGTCTAAAAAAACTCACGGTGGCTACCGCAATCTCAGATCGTATCAAACAACAGAATTAATTTACGATCTTACAGTTGAGTTTTGTAAATTATATATGACTCATAAGTCCAATATGTCCTATCGGACTGTTGATCAAATGATCCAGGCAGCCCGCTCCGGCAAACAAAACATAGCTGAGGGTTCTCAAGCATCCGCGATTTCCAAAAAAACAGAAATAAAACTTGTTGGAGTTACCAGGGCGTCTTTGGAAGAACTTCTGCAGGATTATCAGGATTTTCTAAGACAAAGGGGTCTTAAAATCTGGGATAAAGATGATCCCCGCGCAAAAAAAATTAGAAGCCTTGCTTATAAGTCTGATAGGTCATATGAGACATATAGGTCCTATTTAAAAGACCCCGAATCCGCTGCCAACTGTCTAATTTGTCTGATAAATCAGGCCAATTTTCTGCTGGATAGGCAGCTTGAGTCTTTGGAAAAAAGTTTTGTTGAAAAAGGCGGCTACACTGAGGCTCTCTTCAAAAAAAGATATAATCAAAGAATAAAATATGGTAAATAGTAAATTTAAGGAGAGGTTTGAATCACTTTATCCGCCGAAAAGCTGGGAGGCGGAAATTAGCAAAATAATTTCCCTTGCAAAATCAGGCGATTCTTCCCAGATTATCGGCTTTCCGGGAGTCGGGCGAAGCAACTTACTCGGCCTTCTTTCATATAATCGTGGTGTCCGGACTTATCACCTGGGAATAAATCAGAAAAATTTCCACTTTGTCCTTATGAATTTTTCCGAAGCAAGAAATATGGATCCTCAAGAGATTTTAAAATTCTTTTTTGTTTCAATAATCGATTCTTTATCCGAGAGACAGATGAACACTGATTCGGAAAAAGTGAAAACGATTTTCGCGGACAGTTTAAAAATTTCGGACAAACAGCTTCTTTTGCACGGTCTTAAAAAAACAATTGACTTTCTATGTCTGGAAAAAAACTTAACAATTATTTTTCTTTTTGACAGATTTGACGAATACAGCGTGTCCGCAACAACCGAGTTTTTTACAGTGCTTCGATCTCTTAGAAACAGAGCAAAATACCGCTTCTCCTCGGTTTTTTCAATGGAGAGAGCGCTTGAGGATACACTTGACAGAGAAGTTTACAGAGATTTTTATGAATTCTTAGAAGGAAATCAGATATATTTGCCGCTAACTGACAGTGAAAGTTTGAAGTTCAGAATTTCCTACATTGAAAAAAACAAAGATAAAAAACTTCCTAAAGAAGTTTTAGATCGGATTTTAGATTTAACCGGAGGGCACGGAAAACTGGCCAGATTTTGCGCTGATTCCTATTTATCTTCGGAAAGTAAACAACCCAATTTAGAGGATTTTTTCCTTGCAAACGAAAAAGTAAAAGCAGCACTTTTGGATATTTGGAAGTATTTAACTCCTGAGGAACAGATGATAACATCAACTTCTAACTACTCACAGCTAACTACTAACTTTTTAGAAAAGATCGAACTTATTAGAGACGGGAGAATTACAATCCCCCTGTTTGAATTGTTTATTAAGACAAGAAAACAAGAACTCCAAAAAGCAACAGCTGGAAAAATTATGTTTGACGGCAAAACTAATGAGATTAAAAAGGGAGAAGCAGTCTTGTCAGACAGCCTCACCTCATCCGAGTTTAAACTCTTAAAGTTTCTAATTATAAACGAAGGGAAGATAATAACTCGCGATGATATTGTGGGCTCTGTCTGGGGCGAGTTATCCTCAACCGCAGGAGTCACCGAACAGGCGCTTGACCAACTCATCTTCAGGGTTAGAAAAAAAATTGAGGACAACCCCAATTCCCCAACCC
>CAZFNO010000013.1:11286-12976 GCA_964520695.1 uncultured Gammaproteobacteria bacterium
TAAAGTTGTGAGAAGAATATTTCTATATCTCTCAATCTTTTTTGTTTTTTTTATAATTTCTTCCTCTTCTTCTGTCTTAGCCTTAACAAAAACAGGAGATAATAATTGTTATTATTGCCCAACTAGGGCAAATTATTTAACAATTCCCTATGAAGAGGGATTACAAACATTACCTGGAGGCGAGATAGCTCCATCTTGTGGATATACAGCATTACCAATAGGACTTGGGAGTTTTGAGGAAATTGAAAAAGCAACCTCTGACGGTGTTTGTTCGTCTTCACAAAAATGCGATGACTTACAAGGGTGTGTAGCACAAGACGCTGATACATCTTGCTCCATTTCTCAAACTACATGCAATAGTGAAAATAATTCTCAATGTAGACCAAAAAACTCATGTACAAGCAATTACTGTGTGGTAAATGTTAACGGAACAGAATATCAGTGGACTGCTGCATGGCCGGGTGCCGGACAATTAGGAGTATGTAAAACTCTTTCTTCTGCTCCCCAAATACCAGATCCAGATAATCCTCCAGATGAAGAAGTAGCCCCCACCAACGATCCCCTTTCTGCGCCTTGCAGGGTACCGGATGACCCAACTAAAGAAACTAACCAGTGGTCTCCAACAACAGGCTGTAAGCAAATAAAAACTGCCTTGGGTACAATTCCTACAGACACAAATACTGTGGTGCGCTGGATTCTTGGGTTTGTTTTGAGTATCTCAGGAGGAATTCTTCTCCTGCTTCTTATAATCAACGGATATAAGCTTATGGTATCCCAGGGAGATCCTGAGAAAACAAAAGATGCCAGAGATGCAATTATTTCAGCAATTGCCGGCCTTCTTCTTATTATATTTTCTCTAGTTCTTATTCAGCTTATTACTGTTAATATACTGGGAATACCCGGATTCGGCGGGTAATACAAGTTAAAATTCAAAAGGCAAAATGCAAAATTACAATTCAAAATTTAAAAGTGATCTAATAGGAAGGTGCTACAAGTTTAGCTTGCAAATTATTGAACTAGCAGAAATTATTCCAAGCAAAAAAGCTGCTTGGATAATAATGGATCAATTAATTAGATCAGCAACATCAATTGGTGCAAATCTTGTTGAGGGAAAGGCTTCAAGCTCAAGACTTGAATTCAAGAAATTCTATGAAATAGCTCTAAAAAGTGCAAATGAAACCAAATACTGGCTAAATCTACTTAGAGATGGTAAATTTATACATGAATCGAGAATCGAACCCCTATTACAAGAGGTCGATGAAATTTCTAAAATGCTCGGTTCCGGAGTAATAAAATTAAAATCAAAAAGCTTTTAGTATTTTTACTTTAACTTTTGACTTTTTATTTTTGAGTTTTGAATTATGTTGGATAAAATTTCTTTAAATCTTCCCGGAAGCTATGAAATTGAGGCTGTTGCGGGAATGCCTGAAGGTGGACTTTCTGCTACAGCAAATATAGTCCGGTGGGGAACAACAACTTTTCTTATTGTAACTATTATTCTTGCCATCTACTTTCTTATCTGGGGAGGGATTTCCTGGATTACATCAGGAGGAGATAAAGCAAGGCTTGAGGCTGCCCGCAAGAGAATAATTTTTGCCATAATCGGCCTTATCGTTGCATTTTCTGCTTTTATGATAATTAATATACTTGGTTCTCTTTTTGGGGTGAGGTTTTTTGGTTAATGCTTGAC
>CAZFNO010000013.1:13076-14260 GCA_964520695.1 uncultured Gammaproteobacteria bacterium
AATTAGTCCTACGATTTAATAAATGATTAAAAAATTATCAGCCTTAACGCTTACAGCATCTGTTTATCTAACTACAGCTCTCCCTGCTTTTGCCGCATCAATTAATCCTTGCCCAAGGCTTGATAGTGGATTCTTCAGTCTTTGTGGCTTTAATTTAAATAGTGTAAATAAAATTGTCCGAAATTCCATAACAATTTTATTTATTGTGGCAGTTATTGCTGCGCTTTTTTTTCTCATATATGGAGGTATCAGATGGATCACATCAGGAGGGGACAAAGCAAGGCTTGAGTCGGCAAGAAATATAATTGTTGCGGCAATAATTGGCCTAATCCTAACATTTCTTATATATTTCATAATCAATATAATACTTCAGCTATTTGGACTTTCTACAGTAATAACATCATTTGAGATCCCAAAATTAATTCAGTAGCGACGACTGCATACTTGTAGAAGGCGTTGTTAGTTGCCCATAATAATTAAGGCTTATCCAAATACCAAATATTTTTCGTCTAAACGTCCACTTCTCACCAGCCAAAAAACTTTTCAAAATTACTTCTTGACCCAGCCACATCTTACCGTTAGATCACGTTTGACGTGACTTACGGAGCGATTATCGGCGGGTCCCGCACTATTTTAAGTTAATTTTGGCTCTTGACAAACAGTAAAAAAATATCTTACGATCATATTAGTAATGAAAAAAATTGCTGCCCTTTCAATACCCGCTGCTGCATATCTTGCATCTGCGTTCCCTGCATTTGGTGTAACATTTTCAGGAAGCCTATGTCCAACAGAACCGTCAGCAACGGGTGTATTTAATTTTAATCCCCTTTGCAGGAGGTTTCTTTCAGAAAATTTACTTGGAAATATTTTAAATATTGTTTTTATAGTTACAGTTGTAATCGCTCTTGCTTTTCTAATATATGGGGGCATTAAATGGATAACTTCAGGCGGAGACAAGACAAAAGTAGAAGGAGCCAGAAATACAATTGTTGCAGCGCTTATTGGACTTGTTTTGGTATTTTTAGCATACTTCATACTCCAGCTATTATTCAGACTGTTTGGCCTTGAATTTGGCACAGGCAGTATATTTGCTGAGCTCAACATCTTCAAACCTTAAAATCTTCGTAAAAAATAAATAAAACTAATATAAACTTGTTTTTTAATTATTACTTTGTTACGCTTTA
>CAZFNO010000013.1:14360-16000 GCA_964520695.1 uncultured Gammaproteobacteria bacterium
CGCTTGTTTTTTCAGGAGTTGTCGCTGTTTTTATCCTGATTATAGGCGGTATTAAGCTTCTAGTATCAGGCGGTGATGCAAAGCAGGTTGAGGGAGCGCGGAAAACCATAACCTGGGCAATAATTGGGCTTATTGTTATTATTCTTTCTTTTGCAATCCTTAGAGTTATATCTCAAGTTACAGGAGTTGGATGTATTACCAGGTTCGGCTTCACTCAGTGCGTGCCCTCTGACGTCTTTAGGTGCGGAACCAACGGAAATCCGGGATGGTGCCCAACGGGTAAAAAATGTATTTTTGAAGCAGGCGGAGGCGGACGATATATATGTGTCAATAAATGAGTTTAATTTGCTTTTCACATCCCAAGCTAAAAGCATGCCCCATTGATCTATTTTGATCTCCTTGAATCCGGAGTTTTCACGAGTTACTCTAGTAACTAGTAAATAGATTGTTATATTGTTCAATTGTTCGATTGTTTGAGTAAATGGTTAGAAAGTATTTGCAGTTAAATGATACAGTTTAAGCTTAAAGCTTTAAGTTAAAAGCTAAAAATCACAGTTTAAAACGTAAAATGCCTGATAATAAAGAAGAATTAAAATACATTTTAGGCGCAAGCCTACTGACTCTTAAAGGCAAAAGATAATTTTGCTTTTAAGTTATGGTTTTTCGCTTTGCGCTTTTAGTTTTTAGTCTTTAACAATGGACAATCATCCCATACCGCAGGATATAACAGGTTTTCAGTTTAAGCTTATTGGACAAATGACCATTAAGCAGTTCATTTATCTTGCGATTGGCGCAGGAATTGCCTGGTTTATATTCTTTATTCTGCCTTTTCCTACAATCATTGGGCTTCTCCTTGCCATAATATCCTTTGTAGCTGGTGTCGCCTTTGCATTTCTCCCAATTGACGGACGGCCAATGGATGTGATGCTTGGAAATTTTATAAGTGCAATTTTTGCTCCCACCAGATTTATTTATAGAAAAGAGGCTCCCCCTCCCCCTGACAAACAAGTGAGTCCACAAACACAGCCACAAACCCCAAAAGTTATTAATCTGCCTCCTCCCAAGACACAGGGCATCCAAAATGTTCCTCATACACAAAGTATTCCTGCTCCAAAGTCTTACCCTGATATCCAAACGAGCCAGCCTGCTTTGTCCGGAGGAAGAATACTTAGCATTGAGCTTGATGATGCCTCTTCCCAAACAACAAACTCAAATCCCCCACAAGCCTCCTCTGCCCAATCCCAACAACAGGATAGAACATCTGATTCAGAAGAGAAGAGGCAGCAGGAAGAGCTGGCAGAAAACGAAAAAAAACTTGAGGAGAGGAAAGACGCGCTAAAAATCCAGCTTTCGCAAATCCAAAACCTTCAAACTGCGGGACAAGACGCGGTTGGATTATCCCAAAACAAAGCGTCTTCCCAAGATCTTAAGACTCTCCTTGCTCAAACTATTGCGCAAAAGCAAGAGCTTGAAGGGAAGCTTTTGATACTTCAGCAAAAACTTAGCGGTCAAAATACGGAAAAATTTGCTCCGTCCCTTGCCCAGCCATTAAAACAAACCAAAAATGTAAAAGCTGTGCCCAGGCAGCTCAAAAAATCGGCAGGCCTTGGAAATATTCCCGATGCGCCGAATCTAATAAC
>CAZFNO010000014.1:0-15789 GCA_964520695.1 uncultured Gammaproteobacteria bacterium
GTTCTGAGTAGACACATACGGATATATTACCTTCCCACATTCCATGTGGGAACTCGAGTCAAGAGTTTTTTATGCTGCAGGAAATTTGAGTAGTATTAATTTACAAACATTAATACTCAATTTTGCCATTTTTAAATATCTCTCGCCGATTTGAAAGGCTTATGATTTGCTAGTGCTAAAAATGCACGATTGAATCATTTTTTAGAAACCCACGCGGCCTTATTACTCCAATAATTATTCTACTTTCTTTGATTCAAGAATATTATAAGTTCCCAAAACCGATGCAAGATAATTTTTTATGGCAGAATAAACTTCTTTTTCACTTTTTCCTTCATCTATGCATTTTTGTGCGGTGACCGACAGAGCTTCCATAATATAAGCTAAATTTTCCCAGGCAGAAAAAGCGCTAAAAACCATAGTGGTTTTCTTTTTAATATTTATTTGAATAAAAATATTTTTAATATCCTCGCTGTCTTTTATTATTATTTTTTCTTCTGAATCCATTTTTTAAAGCTCTCCCCACCTTCCTTGCAGAAAATCAACTATTTAAACAGCCGAGATTTCGGGGTAATGGCACTTCTTGTACTTTTTCCCAAATCCGCATCCTCCTTCGTTTACTAGCCGGCGAACTTCGGCGGGACAAGCCAGCAAGAATTATCTTATTGTAAATGGGTAGAAGCTGTAGTTATAATTTCCCCCCGTGAACCCACTTGGCGCAGCCTCGCAATTAGCGCAAGAAACATATATTCTGTATTGCCCTGGTGGAACAAAGTCAGGAACTATCCATGAATAAGAACCGTCATTCTCTGTTGATCTTACAATAGTTACATATGACTGAACATTATCTACAAGGCTTATGTATATTAAAGAAGAAGAGCTCTTTCCGCTCCACTTTATTGTTTGTGTTGAACCTGCGGGAAATTCTTCCCCTCCGCTTGGAGAAAGCACTACCAAACTTTGATTAAGAGGATAGCTGGAATTTATTTTTTCAACAGGTGCGCCGGCAACAACGCTAAATTTGTTATCTGACTGATCCCACTCACTGGGAGATGTGCAAGTTGCATATCTACAACCCTGTCCATAATAAACATAATAATTTCCAAGAGGCAAATCCACAATCCATTCTTCCTGCCCATCATTTGGAGTATTTATGACCATTTCTCTAATTGCGGCGTTTCTATCTCTGTCAACTATAGAAAGATATATCGGCCATGTATTTGTTGTGTCTCCACCCTCCCAGCGAACTACTTGGTACGATCCGTATGGCAATTGTTCACCGCCATTTGGAAAAGTAATTCTGAATGGATTCGGTGAAACAGGACCCGGTGTTGGAGTTGGCTCTGGCGTTGGAGGAGGCGTAGGAGGTGGCTCTGTATCACAAACTCCATCGAATTTCCTGATGAAATTATTGCTTTTACCGTCATGACAGTACGAGACTATTTCCTGTCCGCAAACAGAAGTTTTATGAATAATTTCTCCCACTTTATTTGGCGCAGCATTGCTGGTACAAGAAGAATAAGCATTTGGTCCATTCTTTCCAAGAATATTGACGCCGCTACTTGATAACTTATCATAACAAGGTCTTGTTGTTTTCCCCGCGCATCCTCCGCTCACGTCGTATCCTCCGCTTCCGCCTGGTTTTGCAGCAATAACGTTCATTAGGAAATTAATTACACTGGTTCTGGAATCTCCTCCAACTAGTAAAAATCCAAAAATTGCGGCAACAATAAATAGAGTAAGAAAGGTAACTTTTCCTAATCTTGTACCTCTCCAGCTACTACTTGAGGCTCTTCTTCTGGCTCTTCTTTTTTTTGCCACTACTAATTATAGAATCACACTACTAAAACTTTGTCAAATCAATTAGGATAGTGACGCTTCTTGAGGTGTTAGTTAATGGAACAACGCACAATAATAAATTTATTATATTAAAATTTATTATTACTCAACAAAGGTTAGGGCTATTCCCCTTTTTCCGGCTCTTCCCGTTCTTCCGATTCTATGAATATAATCTTCATAAGAAGTTGGGGCATCATAGTTAATAACGTGGGTAACATCATCTATATCAAGACCGCGGGAGGCGACGTCTGTTGCAATAAGAATCTTTGTGCCGTTATTTTTAAATCCTTCAAGAGCACGTTGTCTTTGATTCTGTGATTTATTTCCGTGAATTGCGGCAGTTTTAAAACCTCTCTCAGCCAGTGATTTAGATAATTTTTCCATGCCCCACTTGGTCCGGCCGAAAATTAATACCTTATTAAAACCCGGCTGTATTAAAAGATCATGAAGCACTTCAATTTTTGCCTGACCAGCGCTTACTCTTACAATATCCTGATGTATATTTCCGGAAACATTCTCTTTTTCTACTTTTATGGTTACGGGGTTTGTAACAAAATCCTTAAGTATTTCGTTTGTTCTCGCATCAACTGTAGCTGAAAAGAATAACGATTGGCGGACTTTTGGAAGGTATGAAATTATATATTTCATGTCATGGATAAATCCAAAATCTACCATCCTATCCACCTCATCCAAAACTATATTTTGAAAAATAGATAAATTTAGGTCACGTCTCCCTATCAAATCTTTCAGTCTCCCGGGAGTACCTATTACAAAATGGGGCATATGCCTTAGCTTATAAATTTGACGCCTCATGTCCGCACCGCCAATAGCAGCAACTGCCTCCAAATCTGTTCCTTTTGCAAATATTCTAAACTCGTCTTCTATTTGCACAGCAAGCTCACGCGTCGGCACAACTATCAGTACTCTCTGATTTCTGTCTAAATAGGCTTTATTAATAAGAGTTATTAGAAATGCGCCGGTTTTGCCTGTCCCGGTGTTTGCCATCCCTATAATATCGCGTCCCAATAAAATCTCCGGGATCGCTTTCTCCTGAATTTCTGTGGGGCTAATATATCCGCGTTCTTCAATATTTCTTTTTAGCTTATTATCAATTGAAAAATCGGAAAACTGAATATTTGAAACGTATTTTATCTGTGGCTCAGCTGAAGCGCTTTTATTTATGAACAGATTGGGATCAAGTTTTTTGATTTGCCTTTTGGCGCTGCTATGAAACCTGGGTCTTGCCCCATATGAATTATTTCCTCTGTAATTATTAAATTTTCTGTTTTTTGATCTGTACATATTTTCCCCGAGCTTATACAAGGATAAATCTACTCAAAAGTGAATTATGTTTATGTAAGAAGATACTAGTGGAAAAATTGAGGTATCTTTATCTTTTAAAAACTAAATCAAAATTTGGGCAGATGTATCCTGGTACAATCTGCGAACTTTTACATTATAACATAGTATAATTTAAATATCAAACTATGGGATATGTCAATTGGGATAGTGGCCCGTTCGGCAAGTTTATGGTGAGTGAAATCGGACTACTCAGGGGTAAACATTTTTTGCTTTGCCCATCGAAGCTTCAGCGAAGTTGGGAACTGTTAGTCAAATATTCTACCTTTTTTGGAGATGAAATGTATGTTAAGTACTGTATTTAGGAATTCCCGCTAGATCTTCCTTCTTCAATTGCTTGCAAATCCTTATCTCCGAAATGATCACAATAGTTAAAAGGGGTCCTGTTGAACCATTTTTTAGAAACCCACGGAGGTTTAATTACTCCCATGATTATCTAGATCTAGGGTTCCTCCTACGACAGCTCCTTTTTCTTTTGCTTTTTTAAACGCTTTTTTAAGCTCTAATTCCGAATGTTCTTGTTTGCCCTGTTCGACATCTTTCATAAATTGACATACTGCACAATCATCAAAATAATCAAAATCTGTAATTTTTTTTGGCTTCATGGATTGTAGAATTATAATATACTTTAAGTATATGAAAAAGCAAATTTTTCCGCATACTGTTACTGATCCAAAAGTACGCTTTGGAAAACCAACTGTAATATTGACTTCTGCAAAATCTCAACGGAAAAAGAATTAATTTTTTAATTTCAAAAACTTAGTGTTGTACTGATGAAGTGTTTTGTCTATTGTTATGAAAGTGAGCTTTTCAACCTTAGACTGAGAAATTAAAATTCTATCAAATGGGTCGCCGTGGTACGAAGGCAGCCTCTCGAGCTGTAAAGCATGCTCTAGCTTGATGTCCAAAACTTGAAAACCTGAAATCTCAAAGCTTCTTTTTACAGTCGTATTCATCCTAAGCTTTTTAGTTTTACGTTTGATACTCATTTCAAGACCACTCGCAACGCTAATAAAGATGTCGGTTTTCGTATCTTGAATTATATCTCTTATTTTAGGGTTTAACCTTTTATCTTTGTTAAGCCACCAGAGGAAAACATGGGTATCAAGTAGATATCGCATTTAGTCACCGTAAAACATTTTATTGATTTCCGGATCCTCATCATCAAAATCATCAGAAACCCAAATCTTTCCTTTCAACAAACCGAATTTGCGAGGCTTTACCTTCTCTTTGTAGGCCACTAATTTGACAACCGGCTTACCCGACTTGGCAATTACAACATCTTTTCCGGATAAAACATCTACAATGAGTTTAGAGAGATTTGTTTTTGCTTGATGAATGTTAACAAATTGCATAATATTAATTGTTTAGCTAACTTAACTAAGCTTATCACTTGAGCTCAGTTTTTGTCAACCAGAAAAACCCACACCAGGTTTGTTCTGAGTAGACACATAGGGTTTTAGTTAGGATAGTGGCATTTTTTGTATTTTTTCCCTGAGCCGCACCAGCAGGGGTCGTTGCGTCCGATTTTGTTTTTCTTAATCGTTTGTCCGCCCGAAACTGCATTAGGATCTTGATTTGTTATAACAGACGCAGGGTTTGGAATAACCGATGCCAGCGGACTCTGCGGTAAACTCGAATCTGGTGAAGGAATCGAACTCGGCGAACTCGGCCGCGAACTTTTTGGCTTTAATTCTGAACTCTGAACTCTGACTTCCGAATTCTGGCTTTTTTCGTCTGCTCCCAACTCTTCACCTGCGGGCTGTTCCTCAGCATGAACATGCGTATGCCCAGGCGTTGCAAGATGCACTTTATATATTCTATGAGCTATTTCATCATCTATACCTGCATCAAGCGCTTCAAACATCCTGAATGCCTCATTTTTATACTCAACCAAAGGATCTTTCTGCCCGTAGGCTCTGAGCCCAATTCCTTCCCTAACATTTTCAACAGCATCCAGGTGATCCATCCACATCTTGTCAATTACAGAAAGGGTTACCCATTTCTCAATCTGGCGCATAACAGGCCCTCCCATTTGTTTTTCCCGCACTTCATATATTTTTTTGGCTATATCAAATAAGAAATTGATTTTTGACTCAATGCTTTCTTTTTTTGAAACCTGATCTGCGATTTCTTTTTTTGACTTTTCATCAAATTGGATAATTGTTGAAAACTCAGTAACGATTTTATTCTCGGAGGTTACATCTTCCGCCTCTTGGGCTATTACCATGCTTGAGATTGATGAGTGAATTTTCTCCGAAATGTCATCTTTAAGAGAAAAATTCTTATCTTTCAAGTTTTCCAGAATTTTTCGTCTCCTTGAATAGATGATTTCTCTTTGTTTATTTAATACGTCATCATACTCCACCAAGTACTTCCTTCTGTCAAAATTAAACCCTTCAACTTTTGATTGTGCCTGCTCGATAGCTCTTGAAACAATCCCTGCTTCAAGCGGAACATTCTCGGGCAAGTTGAAACGCGTCATAAGCCCCGCTATTGAGTCTCCTCCAAAAATTCTCATAATGTCGTCATCGAGGGATACAAAAAACTTGGATTTTCCCGGATCTCCCTGCCTGCCAGACCGGCCCCTGAGCTGATTATCGATTCTTCTTGACTCGTGTCTTTCGGTTCCTATAACAAACAAACCGCCAAGATTTAAAACCTCATCGTGTTTTTTTCTCCATTCATCGTATTCTTTTGTACCCACCTTGTCTGTTCCGTCCGCGTTAACAGGGGTCTCACCGCCCAAGATTATATCCACTCCCCGTCCTGCCATATTTGTTGCCACAGTTACTGCTCCTTTTTCTCCTGCTTTTGCTATTATTTCTGCTTCTCTGACATGATTCTTAGCATTTAAAACCTCGTGCTTTATTCCGCGTCGTTTTAAAAGCTGGGATAATATTTCATTTTTCTCAATTGATGTTGTACCTATCAAAACCGGCTGTCCTTTTTTATTTGCTTCCTCAATTTCGGTTACAACTGCAGAGAATTTTGCCCGCGCTGTCTTATAGATAGAATCTGAAAGATCATTTCTTATCATTTGTTTGTTGGTGGGAACTACCAGGACATCAAGTTCGTAAATCTTATGGAACTCTTGCGCCTCAGTCACCGCAGTACCTGTCATTCCGGCCAATCGCTCGTACATTCTGAAGTAATTTTGAAGAGAAACAGTTGCCAGGGTCTTCGACTCTCTTTGAATTGCAACGCCTTCTTTTGCCTCTATTGCCTGATGCAATCCTTCTGAGAGCCGGCGACCCTCCATGAGCCGTCCTGTAAACTCATCAACTAAAATAACTTGGCCTTCTTTTACAATGTAGTCTTTCTCTTTCTTAAATAGAGTCCTTGCCTTAAGCGCTGCCTCAATGTGGTAAACAGTGTCAAAATCTTTTTCATAAATATTTTCAATACCGAAAAGTTTTTCTATTTTTGAAAGTCCATGATCTGTAAGATGAGCTGTGTGGAGTTTTTCATCAATTTTGTAATCAGTATCTGAGGACAGCTTATCAACGAGCTTTGCATACTCATAGTATTTATTTGTGGGAGTTTCATCCGGGGCTGAAATAATATGCGGAGTTCTAGCCTCATCGATAAGAACCGAGTCCACCTCATCAACAACTGCAAAATAATAGCCGCGCTGAACTACATTTTCAATACTTTGCTGCATGTTATCCCGCAGGTAATCAAATCCAAATTCTGAATTAATTCCATAAACGACACCTGCTTGGTATGCTTCTTTGCGGTTTGTCGGACGAAGATGGGTAAGTCTAAAGTCACGCGCTTCATGATTTGTGAATTTGGGATCAAAAACAAATGACTGTTCGGAAATAATTGAGGATACCGAGATTCCCAAAAGGTCAAAAACAGGCCCCATCCATCCTGCATCGCGCCGGGCTAAATAATCATTTACTGTAACAAGATGAACTCCTTTTCCGGTTAAACTATGGAGATATAGTGCCGGAACAGCAGACAGGGTCTTCCCTTCTCCGGTTTTTTGCTCGGCAATTTTTCCGCTTGACAGGGCAATCGCTGCAATAAGCTGAACATCGTAGTGCCGCTGGCCGATGGTACGGTGAGCTGCCTCTCGCGCTAGCGAAAACGCGTCGGGGAGAATTCCCTCTATGCTTTCACCCTTTTCCAAGCGTTTTTTTAATTCTTCAGTTTTTTTTGGAAAGTCGGTTTTTTTAAGTTTTTTTGCTTGATCTTCCAGCGAATTTATTTCGGTTACTATTTTCGCAAGCTTTCCTACTTCTTTATCATTGGAATCAAACAGGTTTCTAAGAAGGGGTAACATTTGATTAATCCTACCATATTTGAGGCTAAATATAAACCCTCAACTTAGGGTGGACTGAATTTTTTTAACTCCCATCATATATTTTTGAAGCGGCTGGGGAATGTTTACCGAACCGTCTTTGTTTTGATAGTTTTCCAAAATCGCAATAATAGTTCTTCCTATCGCAAACGCAGTGCCGTTTAGAATGCTTGCGAATTTCTTATTTTCTCCCTCCTGATACCTAATCTTAAGCCTTCTTGACTGGAATGTTGTAACGGTTGATACCGACGTTACTTCCCTAAACGCGCCTTGTCCCGGCATCCATGCTTCCAAATCAAACTTTCTGGCAGCCGGAAATCCAAGATCACCTGTGCACATTTTTACAACCCGATATGGAATTTCAAGGGCTTGGAAAAGTTTTTCTTCCAATGAAAGCAAATACTCATGTTCCCTATCATCATCTCCGTCTTTTACAAATGAGACCATTTCAACCTTATCAAATTGATGGACTCTTAAAATTCCTCTGGTATCCTTTCCATAACTTCCAGCCTCCCTTCTAAAAGCAGATGAAAATCCAACATATCTTTTTGGCAGGTCTTTTACATTTAAAACCTCTCCCATGTGCATTGGCACTATTGAATGCTCTGCAGTTCCTACCAGTGTTAGGCCGTCTGATGCAACATGGAACATATCCTCATCCCCACCTCTTTCCATATATCCCAGGCCTTTCATAACATCGGTTTTAATAAGAACAGGTGGGATCACCGGCGTAAACCCTTCTTTTATTAATAAATCCATAGCATAGGCAATAAGCGCAAACTCCAGAAGAACTCCGGCGTTTTTTAAATAAGCAAATCGTGATCCTGATACCCTGGAAGCCTTATCAACATCTATAATATCCAGCGCAACACCCAAATCTAAATGGTCCAGGGGCTCAAAATCAATTTTTTTTGGGGTTCCAACTTTTTTTACTACTTCATTTTCAGATTCATCCCCTCCGACCTTTACATCTGGCTTTGCAATATTTGGAATAGAAAGAAGAATTTGATTTAGTTTTTTCTCAAGAGGCATGAGCTCTTCTTCTAAATCCTCTATTTCCTTTTTGGTTTTTAATCCTTTTTCTTTATCTTTTGCTTTGGCCGCTTTATTCCTGTCCTCAAGAAGTCTTTGCTGGGCAAGTCTTAGAATCTGGGTTTTCTTATCAATCTCCAATATCTCATCCATGTCAAGAACAGCACCCTTGTCTCTTGCTGCCTTTTCAACTTTTTTTGGATTTTCCCTAATGTATTTAATGTCAAACATAAATTTAAGCTAATTCCAATTCTTTATTTATGATAGGAATTAGCTTTAGTACTGCTTTATACCTGTGATTATATTCCTTTTCTTCCTGCGGGGTCAAATCTAGCTCGTGATAAAATTTCCTGATTTTTGGAAGATAAAAAAACGATCTGAAAGGATATCCCTCAATTATTTTTATGAGTGGTGTTTTGGGAATTATTCCCTCCACCTCACCCTCTTCACTGAAAACCTTTCCGTTTGGAAGTGCAAACGAAACAACAGTTCTAAAATATGCAAGCCGGTTTTTGTCAGGCAGTTTTTTTGAAATTTTTTTCATGTGTTCTATAAGCTCCTTATCAGATGCCTCATATCCGAGCCAGCGCTTCGATCTTATTCCTGGCTCACCGTTAAGCGCTGAAATTTCCAATCCTCCGTCATCGGAAATCGCCGGAAGTTTTGCTTTTTTAGCGTAAAAAATAGCTTTTTTTTGGGAATTTCCACGATAAGTATTCTGGTCTTCTTCAACATTGTCCGAAATTCCCATATCAGCAAGTGAATAAATCTCAACCTTTAGATCTTTTAGAAAATGTTTGAGTTCCCGAACCTTTCCAGGGTTCTTGGTGGCCATAAGAATTTTCTTCATTTGGAGGCTTCTTCAAATCTCTTTTTAACAAAATCCCGATCAAGTGATAGGATTAACCATCCTGCTTTTGGGCCGTGGTCTTTGCCTAGTAAACTCAAATAAATTGCCTCAAATGTTTGTTTTCCGTTCAAACCTAATTCTTTTCCAATCTCATAAATTCTAATTTGAAGTTCTTCCCCGTCCCACTTTTTGTCAACTTCTTCTGCAATTTTTGAAAGAACTTGTTTTTGTTTATCAGTCAAGCTTTTTGAGGCTTTAGGTAAACTTTTTTGAATTTCAAACTTTTGATCCTCAGGAGCAAATCGCTCCACCCAGACTTTTGCATATTTTACCCATTCGATCAAACCTTGTTTCTTAATCTCCTCTTCCATATTGGGCATTTGCACCCATTGGGTAAGAATTGAGAAACGAACAGACGGCGGTTTTTTTATTTTACCAACCTGGGAAAGTTCAAACACGCGGGCTAGGTCAACTTCATTATTGTCATGCCGAACTTGTTTCGGGATCCTTTCGATTCCTTTTTGGGATCCTGAAACAAGTTCAGGATGACAGCTATAATAAGCATCCGCAGCTTTTTGATAATCATCAAAAAGGTTTGGAATTGTTGCGGGTTCTGCTGGATCAAAATTAATTTGAGTATTCACTTTTATTCTCACCATAAGAAAACGGATAAGCTCAGGTGGTAAGATTTCAAGTACATCAATTGCCGATGTTCCGACTCCACGAGATGAAGACATTTTCCGTCCTCCTATTAAAAACCATTCGTAGGCTACGGGATATGGTACCGGATAGTTAATAACCCGTTTGCAAACTTCAGAGGTTAAATCATGCGAACCGCCACGGCTCATGTGATCCTTTCCGGCTCCTTCGATGGTTACTCCAATCACTTTCCATTTACATCCCCACTCAACTTTCCAAGGAAGTTTACCTACAATTCCGCGTTCTGAGCTGAAAGGTGATATTTTTCCTTTTTCCCCACACCCTTTTGTCCATGGAACTTTGTCAATAACGCATTCATAAGTAACATTCTCTCCATCCCAATCCGAAACCTGGGTTGTTGAAACTTTTCCGCACTCAGGACAAAACAATTGGAACGGGTACCAGTCATTTGAGAGTTTTTTGTCATACATTTCCTCATAAATTTTGCGGACTTCTTCTGCATTATCTAAAACTTCTTTAATGACACCGTTCATTTTCCCAGATGTATATAAATCTTTTGCCCAGATAATTTCAGGCTCACATCCTATGCTACGAAAAACCTTCTCAAATTCTTTGGCATAAAACTCGGCGTAATTGGGAAACCCTTTTTCAGGCGAAGGAATACTAAACAAAGGCATACCTAGGTATTTTTCGAATTTCTCGCGGGGAAGATATGTTGGAATATCATCCATTGGATCATGATTGTCAAAAACATAAGTGTATTTTGCGTCTTTTCCGCGGTCTTTGAGTGCTTTGTACACTAAATCGTGGACAACAAGACCCCTGAGTGCGCCGACATGAACCCTCCCTGAAGGAGTTTTCATATCATCCACCCAATAAGGTTTGTATTTTCCAGAAGAGACAATTTCCGAAGCGACTTTATCAGCCCAAAACATACTGCTATTTTACAGGATTTAGTCTAAAAGCTAAACAGAGGAAAAAACAAGATTTTCCCTTCCCTTTTGGCGTGCTCTTTGCGCTGCTTTAGAAGCTTTTTCAGCAATTATGCTTGCCTCGTGGTCTAATGCTGCGCTTTCAATTGCCCCCCAAATCCCGGCAGGATCATAAAGGGCAACTGCATTTGCAGATATATATTCTTTCGCTCCTGCGAATTTATTATTTATCACTTTATCAATATCCTGAACAAATACTCCAGCATTTCCAGCGCCTTCTGGAACATCTTCAGGACAGGTCTCTAATACTCTGCTTCTTATTTCCTGACGTGCCGGTCTTATGGCATCCAGAAGTTCTGTTCTTTCTTCATTCGAAAAATTTCCTAGGACAGCTATATCAATGTTGCTTGGATCTTGATGTTGTCTATTTCTCACCAAACCTTTAGCGACCGATCCAAAAAGTATTACCGCAATTGCGCGATCAGGATGCAGTTCTCTCCATTCTGCAACCACTTTATCAGATAATTCCTGTGCCATGCTTAAAAGCTCTTCTCGGCGCGAGTAGCTGACTTCTCTCATTAGATCCTGTCCGTGAGAAGGATCCGGAAATCTTTTTCTCATTATTGTGTCTCTTTTTATCAGAGCGAGCCTTGCTCTTTCTCTTTCACTCCAGGGATTTACATGATTACCGCTTCTAGCAAGCACCATGTTTTCCATAGTTTCCCTTGGCGGAATGATCCTAAGTCCTCTTCTCGGCAAGGTAATTAAATATTCTGGCCTATTTTCTATCATTTTTCTCCTTTTTAAAAATTATTGTGCCGGAGCCCGCAAAATCAGTCCCTCAACTAATCGCGGGCCCAGGCAACTTTTTAAATTTGTGTTTCTTCTTGTTCAACTCTTGTTGCATCAATCAAAACAAACTCCGGATTCAAATAAGATCCGGATTCCCATCTCAATCTCCCTTCAACTTCCGTTTGATAATCACTACCTCTATGTCTAAACGTATAAACATCAGGGTCCTGGGACGGCGGAAAACTAAATCCCAAAGACTCATCACTTAAACTATCGCTGCGATTCCTAAAAATTCTTCTTACAGTCTGGACTGCCCCTAAATTAACTCTAGTCCTCTCCTCAGGATTTAGATTATCTGCGTGTCCATTGAGTCCCGAGCTTAATTTTGCAGTTCCTACGTGTGTACTAATGATCTCTGGAAGTGGCCATGGTTGCTCTAATTCTGAACTATTCATTAAAAATCACCTCCCCTTGCCTCGCCGAAGTCTCGCCAAAAGCGGACGAAGGCGGGTCTATTTGTTCCTGCTCAAACTGTTTCCAACTTTCAAAAATTATTTTTCCTCTCCCGTTAAAAGCACCGAAAAACGCCCCCTCATCATCGCCAACTTTTCCCACAGAAACCAGATCGCCGTCTCTTCTGATAGTCAGAGCGCCGCCGAAATCTTCCGAATACTGCGCCGAATATCCTTCAGGTAAAACGCTTGTTCTTAGTTCTATTGCTTCTATTGCCATATTTTTATTTTCTTTCTCCCATTTATGGTGAGCCTGTCGAATCCACTAAAAAACCCCTCCTTTGAGGGGCTTGTCTTTTTCTAAGTATTAAACTTTTACGCCAAGACAAATCCCCTCTGAGAGAGGTCCTTCTTAGCCATCTTTGAAACTAAATTAAATCCGTTGTCCATATTGATAAAGCAATTATCTCAAACCAGATCACTCTTGTCAAGCTCAATTGGCTGTTAAATTATTCGGAAATTTCTGCCTCTACAATTTGATCCTCGTCAAGTCTAATGAGCCCTTCATCAAGCCTTTTTTGGTCCAAAGCGTGCGCTAGAAGTCCAATTGATCTTGAAAGAATGAATAATGCATTAAAAAATTCGGTCTCTGTAAGTTTTACTAACTCTTCGTGAGATAAACCTTCTTTCTCAGACAATACATCAAGCAGTACTGCTGCTATTGCGCCGTCAACGTTTAGGATAAGATTTCCCTTCTTAGCTGTTGTTATTTTCTCTACTTCCTTAGCATATGTGGTAAATTTTCCCTCTCCAAGCTTTTCACTAAATTTCAATATTTCAATAACTCTTGGGTCAGGAAAATCTACGCTATATTTTTTATGTCCAATCCCTGCAATATAAATCTTTTTACTTGCAAATTCTTCCGTAAACTGACCGGCAGATTTTCCATTACTTTCTCCCTCTAGAAAATTCTTGGCAGCTTGATTTATGGCACCGCCAAATCTGGGGCCGATTGTTAATATACCTGATGATAGCGAAGAGGGAAGATCACGTCCTGCACGCGATGTCACAATTGTATTTAGTGCACCGGACACCTGAGGCCCATGGTCTACCAGTATCCTAAGCACAAAGTCTACAAATTCTTCCAGCTCTTTTGATTTAATTTTATGTCCTAAGAAGAGTGAAGCAATTATAAATGGCAGGCTGTGAGATTTTGAAAACGTGACAAGGTCTTCCCCCAGAATTTTTACATCCCCATCTCTTTCTTTTGAAATAGTAGTTGCTATTAAAGCGTGTTTTCTGTCCTTCATGCCCTGTACTATTTTACTATAATCTTTACCGTCTTTAAACACTTCTTTTTGAAACGTACTAATAAGTCTTGTGAATTCTGAAAATGTTTCTGCAACGCTGGCCCCTGAGTCTTTTAAAGCTTTTATTTTACTTTCGGCTGTCTCCAATTCGTTTTGCGCTAAAGCTTTTGCATGTCCAAACTGAGGCGGTGTTTCAAATGCATTTGCAACCTTTCCTGCAATATAGCAAACTACCTTTTTCTTTACTCTTCCTGATTTTAAAAGCTTGGCAACTCTGTATTCATCCACCCCACCAAGCTCTCCAAAATAAATAATTGAGAGCGTTTTTGGATCTTTTTCTGCTGCCAGAAATGCTTCCTCGGGAGTTGTTATAGGAAATCTATCTCCCCCAAAGGAAATTGAAAAAGAAATTGGTATGTTCTTCCCTATTGCAATTCTTAGAATCTCATTTGTCATTCCTCCCGAAGAAGACATAACACACGCCCCCTCCCGGCTGTGGAGAAAATAAGAGTTAGCTACTTGATTTGTCTCAATTCCCCCAATTGCACCAAGTTTTAATATCCCCGGAATCAAAATCCCCACACTTGCAGGTCCAATTAGAAATTTATTATGTTTTTTTGCCTCCTTATAAAGCTCTATTGAGTGCTTTTCCGGTACATTTTCCGCAAAAATTGCTCCACCCAAAATACCCGGCACTTTTTCTATAATCTCTTTTGTTGAAGATAAAATTCTCCTTCCGGACGTTAGATTTAGAAATAAGGAAGCCTTATCCAACCTACTTCTTGGAATGCTTTCAATATTTTTAAATACCGGAATTAGAATTTCTTTTTCACCAAAAAAATAACGATAAAAGTTTCTTCCTGTTCCTAAAATTCCTAATATGCTGGGGTCTTTTTTACCGCTTAAGAAATCAAAATCAAGAATAGACTGGATTATAGGGGAATGATTTCCCAACGCCATTATTTTAATCTGGTTATTCCTAACGCTTTCGATGTCAATCATTTATATAATTTATAGCCCTTTTTACAATATCGGTCAGTATAAGCTCAGGGCCGGAAACGCTGCCCATTAGATTTGATTTACTTAGATACTTTTCCATAAGAGCAAGTCCTTCTTCTTGATTTGGACCGCCTCTTCTTACAAATACTTTAACTTTTTGGCTTAAGATTTCATCTTCCTTCTCAGAAAGGGCTTTTATAATACCTTTAAACGTAATTCTTACGTCTGTAAAATTTGCAACCCCTCCTCCAATTATCAGTGCCTTTTTAGGGGATTTTGATTTCAAAAGAAGACTAAGGAGTTCCCTGGTATAAATATAAGTTTCTTCCTCAGTCGGGTTACCGCTGTATTCTCCATAATTGCCTAATTTATCTCCATAGCCTAAATTATAAATTTCATCTGCAACAACAACGCTTGCTCCTCCTCCTGAAAGTAAAACAAAAATACTCCCATCTTTATTCGTAACATCCAGCTTAAAAGATGCCTGACTTTTAAGCGTTAGTGTTTCGATATTTTTTTCCTCATCAGTTTTGGTACCGCCGGTTTGAATAAAATCTTTCGATGTCCAGCCCTCCTCAACGAAAAATTGCGCAGCACTGTCTACTTCTGCCGCCACATCCAATATATAAACTTTATTATTTTTTATAAAAATTGGGTTTATTTCCAGAAAAGAAAAATAATATTTTTCAAATATATCTATTATTTTTTGCAATATTTCTTTTTCCAGACCAACTCTTACTGAAATTTCATTAAGCTCTTGCTTTTTTAAAAGTTTTTTATGAACTGCATCTTTATTCTCCTCTATATCAATTCCGCCCCTTTTTGAATAAAGGATCAAAATGCCCTCTCTATCTCTTTCAATTGATAGATATTTTTCTTCCCTTTTGTCATGGACAATATATTCTTCGATTAAGAAATTTGAATATCCTTTTCTTTCAAGAATTTCGATTTTGCCCTTTATTTCCTGTGTTTTCAGATTTAAAAAAACTAATCCCTTTTTAAACCTTTTTTTAACCCCCTGATCTACCTTAACTACATAAGTTTTATCAATTCCTAAATCTCTAAAGTCTTGGGAAGGATAAGATATTCCTAAATATTTATCATTTAAAGCTTTAAATAAAAGGTGTTTTGCCCTAAATTCCGTTAATTTTACTCTAGCCATAATACGCTTTTTTAATTCTAAAGAATTACTCCCCGATAATCAATGTCTAGGCCACGATACATCCCGTAACAGTTGTTAGTTTTTGAAAGGATCATA
>CAZFNO010000015.1:0-14577 GCA_964520695.1 uncultured Gammaproteobacteria bacterium
CGATTCCTGCTGATATCTTTGTCTTCAAATTCATAATCTTTATTCACCTCCTTCCGGGCAGTCAACCCATAGATTTCGAACTTTTACAATTTTATATGTCAAATTTAAGAGAGCGGTAAGAAAAGTATGTTTTTTATGAAAGAGTTTAGTTTTTGTCATAATTAATTACCCGGCGTAGGAGGATTTCTTTCCTCCCAATCACCGGCCGTATCCGTATCAAATCCGGGAGCAAGCCGCTCTGTAGATGAGCCCATACCAACCAAAGGATTCTCCGCATTAGGACTAAATCCTGTCTGATCATCTCCCCAGCTCATGCGGTCTATCTCATTACCGGTGTTGTCTTTAAGTATTAAGTGGTCACCCTCATTATCCAGTCCGTCACCAATCTGTTTTCCTAGAGGAATTTTAAGAGCAGAGGGATCCTCATCCCATTTACTCCAAACAGAATTATCTTTTGCAACAAGTGCAAACCCTCCGGCTTTAATAATTCTGTTGCTGTTAATTCGTGTTTGAGTACCTGAATTATCTTCAAAAGTCCACCGTCTCAAATTAATATCCTGATCTGTAGGATTGAAAAGCTCTATCCATTCGTCATTTTGCCCAAGTATTTTTCCGCAGTCTGAATTATTTATGTTTGTTGACCCGGTAACAGAAACGCTAACAAAAGTTGTCGCATTTCCCGTAGAAATAGATGAAAAGCTATTTACATTGTTTGAAGCACTGTTTCCGCCAGTGTTGCTAATTGATGTGATATTGGTCTGGACGTTTGTATTATTGGATTGAAGAATTTTACAAGCCTCACTTTTTTTAACAACAACAATATTTGTTGAACCCGCACCGTTCCCGCTTATCGTTACGTTATTTCCGCTAACTCCTAAAATTCCGCGGTCTTTGGGACTATCCAGTCCGTGATCCTCATCAACTATATAGTAAACCTCATTTATAACTATGTTGTCGCCTATAATATTTCCAAAAACCAGATCAAAAATTACAGATTTTGCCTGGAACTCGTTGCCTGATCCGTCCGGGAAAGAGACTTTGAAGTTATAAGAAACAGTTTCTGAGGGATCAACAATTCCCAGTTTTACTCCGTCAGGGTCCCCGCTGTCCTCAAAAAACTCCTCAAGGGTTTTGGGACCGGTTGGACTTGTTCCTCCATAAACGTCCGCCGTCCCATCATTTATGACAATATCAAGAACTGTTTCCAGAAGGGGACTGGGGCCCACACCGCCTGTTTTAACGCCTTTTACGGCAACAAACCGGGCAACAGTGCCAGAATTTGTGACATCAACGTCGCGATTTTCCATGTCCCCGGGAAGCAAATTGGTAACCACAAAAATTGGATCACCTAAAGGTACTCCTTCAAACGTTATTACAAGATCTCCCGCAGCTATAACAGATGAAGGACGAAATATAACATTTAGTATTCCGCTAAAGTAAACAATTACGGAAAAGCTAATTAATAACGCTGTAAATCTAAATAATCTTTTTTTCATATTTAAAACCCACTATTTGTGGCTTTTGGTGTTCCAAATTCATCGGTTGAACCACTTCCATCCATATTTGTATGCGCATTTGAATCTTGCCAATTAGTTCCCAGTGTTCCATCTCCCGGAGGAGTTTTTCTTTCCATAGATCTTTTGGGAGGTCCGTTTGTTCCAGCTAATGCAACGCCAGAATCATCATCAGCTGTATCTATAGTATTTCCAATGCTATCTTTAAGGATATACTGAGCATTGGCGTTATCTAATTGAATATCGGTTGTGACTATGTCGGGCGCCACATTAATTCTTGATGTGTTTTCATCAAAGTTTGATATTAGAAAAAAACCATTTGCTGGTATTATTCCTGAAGCAATATTTAAATCTCCATCTCCAACTATTGCTCCAGTAATTTTCCATCCAGAAAGGTTGATGGGATTTCCAGTCGTATTTCTTAATTCAATCCATTCATCATTCTGTCCAGTCTGACCAGTCAGATCACTACCAACCCAATTAATTTCATTAATAACAACATCTCCAGCGCTAACCGGTATTGGAGTTGGGGTGGGGAAGACTTCGGCTGCTTGGAAGACGTTACCCGTAGACACTTCTGAATCGCTGAAGAAAGCAAATGTGCTTGGAATAAAAAGACTAAAAACTAAAAGCGGGATTAAAATTTTAAATCCAAAAAACTTAAATTTATCCTGGTGTGCCAAGGGAACTCCACCCCCGGGGTGTATTCGAAACCCAAAAGGCAATTCGTTTTTGTGTTGTCGTCTTTTTTTTCTTATCTCCCGGATTATACTTATGGCCTCCAATAAAATTACAAACACCGCTGGGAAAATTATCAAAAGAGGGAAGCCTATGTCTGATTTTGCAAAAGCCAGAATTTTTCCGACATAAGGAACAACAATATGTGTTTTTCCTAAAACATTTTCTTGTTTGACAAGTGTAGCATCAGGATCTTTGTTTGCATCTCCTTTTGTTTTATAAACGATCCCGCCCGATTTTAGGGGTTCAACCCCTACGATGCGGTGGGTTATAATAGTTTTTGAATTCTTTTCCGAGCGGAAAGCTATAACATCTCCGGTTTTATATACAGGTAAATTCTGCCTTGCAGAAACAACGGCTACAGAACCAACGCCTATTGTTGGACTCATAGAGCCTGAGCGAACAATGAGCGCCTGATTGCCAAAAAATGGAAGTGCAATATAGGCAACTCCAATCGCAGTAAATATAAGAACTCCTGCAACAACTATATTTAGTAATTTAAATACACTCTTCATAATTTTTCTCCGAATCAATGGTATAGTGCTATGTAGCACTATACTTCTAATCCAAATTCATCTTATGAGATACTAGACTCATATCCCGGGTTGGGGAGCCCTCTCCGAGCCAAAGGCTCTCTGAGCCGGTGGCCAAATTCCTATCATCCCCACCCATTCCCAAAATTGCAGTAAATTCTTTATACCTCAGGAACTGAGCAGACGAAATCACTATTGTTTCTTGACTGAATGGCCCTGAATGCAATAGTTGCTGTATAGCTATCAGATTGAGTAACGTTTGATTCTTCTGATCCGTCACAGGTGAATCCTCCGTCTTCGCTGGTTGCTGCACCTTCAATATCATCACCATCGTTAGCTGGATCATCTGGCCCATCATAATCAGCTTGTGGTAATGCTGCAGCAGCTATATCACCAAAACACCAAGCCTTTGCTATGAATCTTGTCCCTCCTCCAGGAAAAACAACTTCATCCCAGATATTTGTCTGTGAATCGGCCAGAGCGACAGTAGCAGTTTCATCTAAATCAAGATTTCCGATAGGTCCAGCAGGAAGAGTGGTTTCGTCATCTTCTAAGACATTATCCCCATCATCTGCCCACCAAAGGAAATCTATTGCATCGGCTAATTCACCTTCTCCTATCGGTCCTGGAGTCGTATCTCCATCTTCGCTTTCTGGATCAGTTAAGCCATTGTCATTGTCACTAGTTAGAGTTACATCTGTGCAAACCCACGAGTCATTGTCTGAAACATGAAGACTGATAGTATCTTCTCCAAAATCCCCAGGTTTTACATCACTAAAATTAAAGAATAGGTACGCTCCTCCGGCAGGACCTGCTCCATCATCCAAATCAGCAGGAGTTAACCAGGTAGTACCTTCGTTTAGTACACCATTTAAGAAGCTCTCGTTATCTATTTGTAAGTCTATTTCTCCGGCTGCGAAGACGTTTCCTGTTGATGTCTCTTCATCGCTGAAGAAGGCGAATGTGGCGCCTATTATCAAAGCAGCAGCTGCCAGAATTGTTGCTCCTGAAAGAACTATTTTTGTATTTATTAAATTTGTCATTTTATATCTTTTTTCTTTTTCACCACCTTCCTTGGGCAGTAGCCCTATCTAAATAATTCACTTGCGTTAATTGTTGATGTTGCAAAACCAATATAAAGCCCGATTGCAATAGTCATAGCAAACAAAATTTTCTTCATTTTCAAAAGTTATTGAAGGGACAGGTCTTCAACAACTTGTTTCTCAGCCTCAATTTTCAAAATCCGAACACACAAAAAAAGCCCGTATATTTCTATACTAGGCTTAAATTTATTTTAACTGAATTTTGGACAGTCTTCATATTCCTCCGATTGCGGTCAGAATTTACTCAATTTATCAAGCGCTGACAAGATAAATTAATTTTTTAATTTACAAAGATCTTATGCCGTGAAAAACTGCGTGTCAATCGGTACAAAATATGTCAAAAAAATTCAAATCCTATAAATCTCCAAAAGTCTTTGGAATTTTTGGTTGATTTATCAAGATTTTTTTACTAATATGTTGTAAGTGCTTTTTCTGTTTGGAACTCTTCCGATTCTTTCTGCTCTTTTGGGATTTTTAATTTTCTCAAATCCAAATCCTGAAATCATTGCAGGGGAGAGTATAGGGGTAATCGAAAACACATCCTCCGAGATTAAAATCTCTCCGGACTGGCAGCCCACCCCCACACCTTCACCATCGCCAACATCGCCCATTAAAACAACACCCGCACCATCTATTACGGGTATACTAGTATACCCGTACAAAACAATTACTCCTGCTCCTTTGAATTCTTCATTAGATTTGCTTCAGCAAGTAAATAATTTTCGGGCAAGCAAAGGCTTAAACGTTCTAACGGCAAATGATGAAACGTGTTTTTTTGCAAAACTTAGGGCAAATGAAATCACATCAAATTTTAATCATGACGGCTTTCGCGATCGGATTGATTCAAAATCTCTGCCATATTCGTCCTGGTCCGAGGTTGCAGAAAATATTGCAATTAATCCTGATTCAAACGCAGTCGTTGCCGGCTGGATAGGAAGTCCCGGACACAATGAAAACTTAAGTAAAAATGTACCCTACGGATGTGTTGCGAATAGCGGTCATTATTATGTTTTTGAGGCAATGAAACCATAAATTTAATTTTAAATTTGAAATTTTAAATTTTTATTGAAATCTTAATGTTTAAATTATTAAAAATTAAATAAATGAAAATTCATTGAAAATTGAAAACTGAAAATTAAAAATTAGTTACATTAGCCAGTTGCCAGAAGCTATACTTTTCCTCTATAATATTCATTCGACATTTTATGGATAAGATAGTTATTAAGGGCGCACGTGAGCATAATTTAAAAAACATAGACCTTGAGATTCCCAAAAATAAACTGGTGGTATTTACCGGTCTTTCTGGATCCGGCAAATCTTCTCTTGCATTTGACACAATTTATGCCGAGGGTCAGAGAAGGTATGTCGAGAGTCTTTCATCCTACGCTAGGCAGTTTTTAGGAGTAATGAAAAAACCGGACGTGGACCTTATCGAAGGGCTTTCACCCGCAATTTCAATTGATCAGAAATCATCCTCCAGAAATCCAAGATCTACAGTCGGAACAGTAACTGAGATTTATGATTATTTAAGACTTCTTTTTGCCAGAATCGGCCATCCGCATTGTCCAAACTGCGGAAGAGAAATAACAAGCCTTGATCCAACCCAAATAACGGATTCTATATTAAACTTCCCGGCCTCCCAGGGATTACAAAAGCAAAAAGCGATTATCTTGGCACCAATTGTTAAGGACAGAAAAGGGGAGTATAAAGACGTTTTTGATGATCTTAAAAAAAGAGGGTATAAACAAGCCAGAGTGGACGGTAAAATTTACGACCTATCAGAAGATCTTGTTCTTATTAAGACTAATAAGCACTCAATTGATGTTGTAATAGATAAACTAATTTTGGATAAAAAAGTAGACCGCGGAAGGATTTCAACAGACGTTGAACAGGGATTGAAATTTGGCAGTGGTGAGATTATTCTGTCAATTATTAAAGATAAGTCTTTTGAAATACCCGATAAGCCTGCAAAATTGGAAGATCATCTTTTTTCAACAAAATTTGCTTGCGCTTTTTGCGCAATTTCAATTCCTGAAGTAGAACCCCGAATTTTTTCATTCAATACCCCACATGGGGCTTGTCCGCAGTGTAACGGGCTTGGAAAAATCTTATCCGTAGACAAAGACCTTGTATTTAATAATAATCTCTCGATACTTGAGGGAGGAATTCTTCCTTTTTCAAACCTATTGTCCCATGACACATGGTTTTCCAGAACTTTTAAAACAGTTTGTGAGGAGAATGGGATTGATCTTGCTAAAAGACTCAGCGAAATTCCAAAAGATAAAAAAGAACTTTTGCTTGAAGGAACAGGAATAAAAGAATACTTTGTAGAGGGAGAAAATAGATGGGGGAGGGATACAACGATTGTTGAAACTTTCCCAGGAATCTTAAAAGAACTTAAAAACAGATATCAGGCAACGGATTCGATGTTTTTCAAGTCCCAAATAGAAAAATTCATGAGGTATGAGATTTGTAGCGTTTGCAAAGGATCGCGGCTTAAAAAAGAAGCGCTTCTTATTACTGTAAACAATAAGTCAATCATTGATGTATCCGATATGCCAATAGACAAATCGCTTGAGTTTATATCAAACTTATCATCTATTATCAGCAGGCGCGAGGAAACAATAGGAAAACTTATTATTAAAGAGATTAAGGAGAGGCTGACATTTTTAGCAGACGTTGGTCTTGACTATTTAACTTTGTCCCGTGGTGCTGAGACCTTAGCAGGAGGTGAAGCACAAAGAATCCGGCTCGCTTCTCAAATTGGATCAGGACTCACAGGAGTCCTCTACGTATTGGACGAGCCTTCAATCGGTCTTCATCAAAAAGACAATAAGAAATTGATTGAAACGCTTATTAGACTCAAAAACCTTGGAAACACTGTTCTTGTTGTAGAGCATGATCAGGAAACAATAGAGTCCGCCGATTGGATCGTAGATTTTGGGCCTTTGGCAGGACAAGAAGGGGGGCAAATCGTTTTTGAAGGTGAAATTGATCAAATAAAAAGTAGCAAAAAATCCTTAACAGGATTATATTTATCGGGAAAGAAAAAAATTAAAATAGAAAGTATTTCTGCAAACGGAATAGAAGAAAAACTTATTATAAGGGGTGCCAGAGAACATAATCTAAAAAATATAGACATTGAGTTTCCTTTAGGAAAACTTATTGTAGTAACCGGGGTTTCCGGATCGGGAAAATCAACTCTTATCAATGACATTTTATATCACACACTCATGCAAATAGAAAATCCCTATCATAGGCAAAAACCGGGTGACCATGATCAAATTGAAGGATTTGAACATATAAGGCACACTTATCTTATAGATCAGTCTCCAATCGGCAGAACTCCAAGGAGCAATCCCGCAACTTACACCGGAGCATTTAATTATATAAGAGATCTTTTTGCCAAAACAAAAGATGCCCGGGTTAAAGGATATGGGCCCGGAAGATTTTCATTTAATGTCAGGGGTGGAAGATGTGAAGCTTGTGAGGGAGAGGGTCAGATTAAGATAGAGATGCAGTTTTTGCCGGATGTTTATATCCAATGTGAAGTTTGTGCTGGTATGCAATATAACAAAGAAGCGCTTGATATTTTCTTCAACGGCAAAAATATTGCCGATGTTCTTTCCATGAGTATTTCAGAGGCTTGCGGTTTTTTTAGCTTTGTCTCTCCGCTTTATAACAGACTTAAAACATTAAATGACGTAGGACTTTCCTACATGAAATTGGGTCAGCCTGCTCCTACTTTATCCGGAGGAGAAGCACAGCGTGTGAAATTGGCATCCGAGCTTTCAAAGAAGGGATCGAATGCCCTCTATTTGCTGGATGAACCCACCTCAGGATTACATTTTGCCGATCTTGAAAAGCTTTTGCACGTTCTGAGGCGCCTTGTGGACGTAGGAAATACCGTAATTGTGATTGAACACAACCTTGATATAATTAAGAATGCAGACTATATAATAGACCTGGGGCCAAACGGCGGAGAGTCCGGCGGAAGTCTGGTAGCAAAGGGAAACCCGCAGGAAATATCTAAAAATCCAAAATCATTTACCGGTGAATTTCTTAAGAAAGTTTTATAACGAAAAAATATCTCTTAAATCTTTTAGTAGAATTCTTCCTTTTTTTCTTTTTTTAGCCCTTTTTTTTATTTTTTCCGAGAGTCAAAGTTTTGCTCAAAATAAAAACTTCTCCACTTCTTATGATGTGTCATATAATGTATCTTCTGATGAAAATACCCGCGTCACAATTGATGTAAGGCTTAAAAACAACACATCCAGCTTCTATGCGTCTTCTTACGAGGTACAGACAGGTTTTAAAAAAATAAATGTAGTTTCCGCAAAAGATCTGGGCGGTGATCTTGATTACGGCGTTAAGAATATAAATGACGGAGCAGTAATTTTTTTTGATTTTAATACAAATGTAGTTGGGATAAGCAGTACTCAGGAGTTTGAAATTGTTTTTGAAACAGGAGAAATTACAAAGAATTTCGGAAACATTTGGGAAGTAAATATTCCCGGAATATCTGATCAAGAAAGTTTTGCTTCATTTAATGCGGAAGTCACAGTTCCCAGGGAGTTTGGACCTCCTGCTTTTATAAAACCTAATGTCAAAACTGTGGAAAGTTCAGGGAATATTCTTAAATTTACGAAAAACGATTTAGGTAGGGGAGGAATTTCAATATCTTATGGAGATGCACAAATCTATGAATTTAATTTAAATTACCATTTAGAGAACCGCCATTTATTCCCTACAGTTTCTGAGATTGCAATTCCCTCCAACAATGGATATCAGGAAGTCCAAATTGAAAACATAAATCCTGAGCCTGATGATGTTTATATTGATCCCGACGGCAACTGGCTTGCTAAGTACAAGCTTAAACCCTCCCAAAGGATTGATATATCTGTTGCGGGACTAGCAAGGGTTTCGTTCAAACCCAAAAAAGAATCACTATCGACCCAACAGAAAAATATTTACTTAAAACAGGACAAGTTCTGGGAAACTCAAAACCCGCAATTGATAAAGCTTGCGAAAGATCTTAAAACTCCTGAAAATATTTATAGGTTTGTTGTGAATAACCTGTTTTATGATCCCTCCAGAGTAAGAGAGAAACAAATAAGAGCAGGAGCCGCAAATGTTTTATCCAATAAAAAGTCCGCGGTTTGTCTTGAGTTTACAGATCTTTTTATTGCACTTGTACGCGCTTCGGGAATCCCGGCAAGAGCAGTTGAGGGCTGGGCTAATACTACTAATACGGCATCACGGCCTCTGTCTATCTATAAAGACGTACTGCATGCGTGGCCGCAGTATTATGATTTCAAAAGAAACGCCTGGATTATGGTTGATCCCACGTGGGAAAATACAACCGGCGGAATTGATTATTTTAATGTTTTTGATTTTGATCATCTGACATTTGTAATAAAAGGGGTCGATAGTCAGTATCCAATTCCCGCCGGAGGATACAAGCTAAATTCCGGTGAAGAAAAAGATATAAATGTTAAAGCCATCAAGTCCTATGAGAATAAAAACCCGGCCCTTTCGGCCCTAGTTAACTTTAAAGATTCGTATATTGCAGGACTTCCTATTGAGGGAGAAGTGATTATTAAGAATCGCTCAAAAATACAATCCCCAAATCAAAATCTATTAGTAGAGTCCGGCAATTTTTTGCCAAATTCTCAAAATCTATTTTTTGATAAAATTCCTCCATACGGAAAAAAAATCGTACACGTTAAGCTTGCCGGAACTTCTCCTTTGACAAATAAGACAGGTATCATTAAAATCACAATCGGAAATGAAACTATTGAAAGGGAAATAGAAGTCTTACCTTTTTATAAGAGCAGGCTATTTTATACTGTTTTAGGAGGTGTAACAATTGGAATATTCATATTCATCATACTATTTACTGCCGCAAGAGCCGGGCGTTTATCTTTTTTTAGGAGAAAATGACACGGTTATTTACGTTGGAAAAGCTATTAATCTTAAAAAAAGAGTCTCCTCATATTTTATTAAAAAATCTTCCGATCCAAAAACAAGTATTCTTTCAAAACAAGTAAAAAAAATTAGGATAATTCCCGTTAATTCCGAACTCGAGTCCTTAATTCTTGAAGCCAACCTGATCAAAAAATATAAACCTAAATATAATCTAAGGCTTACTGACGATAAATCCTATATAAGAATTAAAGTAGCTTTAGCAGATGATTACCCAAAGGTACTTTTGGCACGCCGTGAAAATGACGGGAAATCCGTTTATTTTGGGCCGTATCCATCATCTTCGGACGTGAAACTTGTTTTGAAACTTATTCGAAAAATTTTTCCTTTTCAATCCGTTGTCAACCATCCTAAAAGATACTGCCTTTATTATCATCTCGGACTTTGTCCGTGTCCTCCTATGATCAAAAACAAAAAAGAAATGAAAGAATATAAAAAAAATATTATGCTCATTATCAAATTCCTGGAAGGGAAAACAAAAAAAGTTATAAGAGATCTTGAAAAAGAAAGAGAGCGCCAAAGTCTAAGAGAAGATTTTGAAAAAGCCGGCTCTATTCAGGAAAAAATTGAAGCAATTAATTTTATAACACAGGATTTTTACTTGCCGTTCCAGTATGAGGAAAATCCCCAGCTTAGGAGAAAAAATATTAATTACGGCATCAGCCAGCTTAAGGAAAAACTCGGGCAAAACGGGATTAAAATTAACAAACTAGGAAGAATTGAATGCTTTGATATATCAAACATTTCAGGAATACACGCAACCGGATCAATGGTTGTATTTATAAACGGCGAAAAAGACTCCGGGTCATACAGAAGGTTTAAGATAAAACGCCCGCCAAGGATTGTTCCAAATGATTTTGCAATGATGAAAGAAGTTTTATCAAGAAGACTTTCCCATGATGATTGGGAGATGCCTGATTTGATAATCATTGACGGCGGAAAAGGACAAGTTTCTTCGGCTAAAAAAGCCCTTGATGAAAAAAATTTAGACATAGCCTTAATTGGAATTGCGAAAAGAGATGAAACAATTATTACCTCTGATTTTAAGATCATAAAACTTGACAGGAATTCTCCCGCTGTTCTTCTTGTAAGGAGTATTAGGGATGAGGCTCACAGATTTGCAATAAATTATCACAAAAAACTCCGCTCTAAATATCTCCTTTCTCCCGGTGTGCAAACTTAAATCCACCCCCGGGGTGGAAAGCTAATGAAGTCTACTTTCTTGTAATAGTATATGTGTAGGGGAAGTAGAGAAATATTGCCGGCATATCATCTATTAAATACTTCTGAAAATCACCATAGATATTTTTCCGGTCTTCAAGATCAATTGTTGTTCTTCCGTCCTCAAGAAGCTTATCGATTCTTAAATTCACATAATTTGTAATATTTGTAGGTTGGTGGGAATGCCACAGCGTATACTGATCGGGGTCATCGAGAATTGGAAACTCGCCTAAAAATGCCTGATAAAAAGAGGGAATTCCGTATACAACCTCAATTTTTGTTTTGATTCCAAGCTTACTCCAGTATCTGGATATGTCTTTTGCTAAATCTTCGTACTGTGGCAGAGTTTTTAATTCTATTTCTAATTTTCCAGACTGTGTTGCTGATGAATCATTTAGAAGGGTTTTTGCGTACTCTAAATCATTTTTCTGGACGGAAAGACTGGTGCTAGCCCAAAAATGTTTTTTATAAGGAGCTTGGGCTCTTTCTCCTTGACTAAACTTATCAGGCATAACATAGGCAAGCGATTTCCTAATTTTCTTATCGGATAATATTGCATCTTTATTATTAACAAATACAGTGACAATTTTCTTATCATTGATTTCTTTTTTAGCTAGAGTGTTTTTAAAATTTCCGAAATCAGCTCCTCCGCTATATTTTAAATCATTTACATCCAGAATTTCATCTACTTCTCCCAACACAAAAGCACTTTTTAAAGCAGCCTGCGTATCATAGAAATCGTATTTGATTTTTTTTCTATCACTCTTTGAATATATCTCAATATAATCCAAAAATCCCGAATTCTTTTTTATCTTATTAATTTTGTATTCTGAAACTCCATTTAAGTCTTCTTTAAATATTCTATTGTTGGCAAGCGTAACTAAAAAAGGCGAATATCTGTCTTTTAACCTAAAAACAATGACTGAATCCGTGGGTCTTTCAACGTTAACATCTTCAAAATTGTATCTAATGTTAGAAGATATTACTAAATCTCCGTCAGAAAAATATAAATCTCTTTTAAGATAAAATACATAGGTTTTTCCATCGTCTTTGATTTCCCATTTTTCCGACGCATCGGGAAGAACAACTCCTGTTGTTGATACTTTGGTAAGGCCTCTGCTAAGTTTGTCCAAAATTGCATTTGGCATATTATTAGGAAAATCGGTTTCAGAGTATATTCCGGCGATTCCAACCTTATGCGTAGACTGCGGAGAGGGAATTTTGGATACAAGAAAATTCCTGTTCAAATAAAGAAAAAGTATTGCAATAACACCTATAAAAAACGATAAAAAAATAACTTTACCCCATTTCTTGAAATACGCTCTAAGGAGCCAAATTATCAGTCTTTTCCTTTTTAAGAAAATCATAATTTAGAATTTTATCTGGGGATTAAAAGAAGTATGGAAATTAAAGCAAATAATATTGCCAGTCCGGCAGTTGCATAAACTAAAGTCTTTTCAATACTTCTTCTGCTTCTGAAAGTTTCCCCGCTCCCTCCAAAACCGGATCCAAGCCCTGATCCCTGAACCTGCATCAATATTACACCGATTAAGAGTCCTGCAATTATAATCCCCAGAACATTTAAAATCATCAAATTATTATACCTTTAACATTTGACTGTTGCAAGCTTTGGGGAAATCTATTTTTTGATAAGCCAGGAGAGAAAATTTACAATTATCGAAAGAACTCCTGCTGCAAAAACATGAGCCCAAAAAGAACTTAAATTAAAGTCCGGCACAACAAAACCCGCAAATGTGAATCCGTAAAAAGTGAATGCGGAAATTGTAATATTTGGAACAAAAACCGTAAGAATATATAAAAGAATAGTATTTAGAAAAAATGAAAATAGCCCAAGGCTTACCATATTAAGAGGCATTGATAAGAGATTTAAAAGCGGCTTAACAAGTCTAAAAAGTATGGATAAGATAAAACCCGCAATTATATAAGTTTCTAGTCCCCCTGTTACCAAAACTCCTTCAAGTATGAGGGCCAGAACATAAAGCGCAATTGAGTTAAATATGGTATTTCTTAAAATATGCTTCACATAAAAAGCGTATCAGTAAAATAATTTAGTGTCAATTCAGCCTAAAAAATTTTTGTTTCAAAAGTATAGTGCTACATAGCACTATACTTTGTGACGGCTTAATACTAAACGTTTTGTGTACTTGAAAAGATTAAAACTCAAGGTTATCATAGATAACACTTATGGATAAGATTATAATTTGCAAAAATTGTGGGAAGCCTGTGGATATAGATGAGGCAATGCGTCATCAGTTTGCAGAGATAATACGTAAAGAGGAGGAAGAAAACGCCAGGATAAAATTCGAGAAACAAAAGACTGAATTATTATCTTCGGAAAGGAAAAAAGCCTTGGAAGAAGTCGAATCTAAAAATAGGCAAAAGGATAAAGAGCTCCAAAAAGAAAGAGAAGAAAAATTGGAGCTTGAGAAAAAGTTTGCAAGGCAACTTGAAGAAAAAGAGAAAGAGAAGGCTAAAATTAAAGAAGAGGCACGTAAAGATGCAGACGAAAAACACAGACTCGAAAAACTAGAGTGGGAAAAACAAAAAATATCCATGCAGAAAACGGTTGATGAGCTTCAAAGAAAAGGAAAACAAGGATCTCAGCAACTTCAAGGAGACGTTTTGGAACTAGATTTAGAAGAACGACTAAGAGATGCTTTTCCTTATGATGAGTTTAAACCTGTTCCAACAGGTATACGAGGAGGAGATATCATTCACGAAATAAGAAATAAGCATGGAAACATCGCCGGAAAAATCCTTTGGGAGGCCAAAAGACAAAAAGCGTGGAATAAAGCGTGGCTTACTAAATTAAAAGACGATATGCGAAAAATCGACGCGAGCGATTGCATATTGGTAACCGATATACTTCCAACAAATATTCGAGTGTATGACAGGATTGATAATGTTTGGGTTACATCATACGAATACGCGATTAAATTAGTTTCTGTTCTTCGGCTTGGACTTTTGAACGTAGCTATTGCAAAATCCTCTGCTTCCCATACGGATGAACAACTAAAGGATCTCTACAGAATAATAACAAGTGACTCGTTTAGGAATAAATTCGAAGCGAGAAGAGAAATCATACAAAGAATGAGACAAGAACTTGAGTCAGAACAAGCAAGCACTGAAAGAAGATGGAAGAGACAAGCGGCCACAATTGATGCTCTTTCAAAAAATAATCGGGAAATTTATGGAGAACTCGAAGCACACATACCCTCTCTAAAACCTTTAGGCGATGGCGAGACATTAGAGCTTCAAAGCGGCGATGAAGAAGAAAACCAGACCAAATTTTCGTGAAGAAAAAGCGTTTTGGAATAGGGGAATCGATTACGTAATTGGCATGGATGAGGTGGGAAGGGGCGCTTTTGCCGGCCCTATTGTCGGCGCAGGAGTTGTTTATAAACCGAATTTCAAACATTCATTTTTGCAAGAAGTCAATGATTCTAAATTGTTGAAACCCAA
>CAZFNO010000016.1:0-14363 GCA_964520695.1 uncultured Gammaproteobacteria bacterium
TTATGGTGGGAAATTTCAACACTTGCTCTCGCATTTCTTTTTGGCCACTGGATTGAAATGAGAGCAGTTATTGGGACTGGTGGTGCACTAAAAGAGCTTGCCAAACTTATTCCCCAAGAGGCTCATAAAATAGTCGGAAAAAATATCAAAGATGTTTTGACAAGTAGTTTAGTAAAGGGAGATACAATCCTTGTTAAACCGGGAGAAAAAGTGCCTACAGATGGAGCTATTATCGGCGGAGACTCTTCTTTTAATGAATCAATGATTACGGGTGAGTCCCGGCCTGTTTATAAAAAGGCGGGAGACACTGTGATCGGCGGTACTATTAACAGCGATGGTTCGCTAACCATTGAAGTAACAAAAACAGGGGCGCAGTCGGCTCTATCTCAGATTATGGATCTTATAAGAGGAGCACAGGAGACAAAGCCCTCGGTCCAAAAATTGGCTGACAGGGCTGCCAATTATCTAACAATAATTGCCATAGTTGTGGGGAGTGGCACTTTTATCTATTGGTTTTTTTTAAGTCCTCAAGGAGCAATTTTTGCAGCAACGCTTGCTATAACAGTTGTTGTTATAACCTGCCCGCATGCACTGGGTCTTGCAATTCCAACCGTTACTACAATCACAACTTCTCTTGCAGCAAAGAACGGAATTCTGATCCGGGATATGAAAGGACTGGAAGTAGCCAGAAAACTTGATTATATTATTTTGGACAAAACAGGAACTCTAACAAAAGGAGAATTTGGGATTGCAAAAATAATTAAGTTTGAAAGCATTTCGGAAAATGAAATATTGAAATTTGCAGCAGCGGTTGAAACACACTCCCAGCATTCAATTGCAAAAGGAATAGTCAACGGCGCAAAAAATAAAAAAATTGATATTCCATCCGTCTTAGATTTTAAATCTTTTTCAGGAAAAGGGGCTAAGGGAAAAGTCTTGGGAAAAGAGATAGTCTTGGGAAATTTGGAAATGCTAAAACAAGAAAATATTAACACAGAGAAAAATAAAGTTGATGAGGAAGGGACCATTGTTTATGTTTCTGTTTCGGGAAAACTGATAGGCGCCATAGTTTTGGATGATGAGGTTAGAGAGGAGTCCAAAGAAGCAATTGACACGTTTCATAAAATGGGAATTAAGATTGCTATGCTAACCGGCGACAAAAAAGAGGTGGCGGAGGGAGTAGGAAAGAAGCTTGGAATAGATATTATTTTTTCTGAAGTTTTGCCAGGAGATAAAGTAAGTAAAATTAAAGAGTTACAAAGTAAGGGCTTTGTGGTTGGAATGGTAGGGGACGGAGTAAATGATGCTCCGAGCTTAACGCAAGCAAATGTAGGTATAGCAATTGGTGCCGGAACGGGAGTGGCAATTGAATCCGCAGAGATAGTTCTTGTAAAAAGCAGTCCAATGGACATTGTAAAGGTAATATCCCTAAGTCGCAAAACAGATATAAAGATGAAGCAGAATTTAGCATGGGCAACAGGATATAATGTCCTGGCAATTCCTGCCGCAGCGGGAGTGTTTGCTTCTTATGGCATTGTACTGCGGCCTGAGTGGGCAGCACTTCTTATGAGCGCATCATCTGTAATTGTTGTTGCAAACGCCCTATTGCTCCGAAGAACGAAATTATAAAAGCTTATGAATCTCGCGAGGGAAAAGACTTAGTAAAAGTTTAAATCCTCTGCTACAATGTGTAGTATATGGCGCAAAAATCCTTAAGCAATTTAGAACAAGAGGTCATGGATATTGTTTGGGAATATAGAAAATGCTCCGTCAGGGATATTTTAGCTCATCTACCCAAGAATAAAAAATATGCTTATACTACAATTGCTACGATTTTAACACGACTGCATGTAAAAGGACTGGTTAATAAGAATGAAAACGGAAGTGGCTTTCTTTACTCCCCAAGATTATCGAAAGAATTATATACAAAAAATATTGCTCAAACTTTTTTGAAACGATTTATTGACTCGTTTGGAGATACAGCAGTTGCATCCTTTGCTGAGAGTATAGAAAGATTACCTAATCAAAAACGTAAATATTTCCTAAAACTCTTAAAAGATAATGAAAAAAATAAATAAAAATCTTGTTTTCTTTTCCGGGTTGTTTATTGTTGTAGTAACAATTCTACTCTTTATTTTTCAAAAAACATTTCCGCTCGTTAATCAAGCTTTTTATTACTGCCAGTCGCTTATCAATAATCATTTTTTTCATATCCCGTACTACATAAGCCTAATTCCTTTTACACTTGTAGGACTCGTATTAATGTTTACTTTTATAAAAATATCTTTTCTCTTATTAAAAGAGAAATCTCTCAAACAAAATTTAGAAGATAAAGCAATAATTAATATGAGATTGTTTGATATTTTAAAGAGTCCTGAATTAAAAAATAAAACAGTTATTATAAAATCAGACAAAAAGTTCGCTTATTGTCTAGGAATCAAAAATCCAAAAATTTATCTATCAACTGGCCTGATTTCAAAATTATCATTAAAAGAGGCAGAGGCAGTGCTTCTTCATGAACAATATCATTTGGAAAATAGGGATAACTTAATACAAATTATTGCCTCAGCCACCCATACCCTCTTTCCTTTTTTCCCGCTCCTTAAAGATCTTGTTAAAAAATATAAAGTAGAAAGAGAAATAAAAGCTGATTCATTTGCTATTGAAAAAATTGGAGAATCAGAACCACTTATAAATGCGTTGAAAAAATTTCTCTTATTTCCAAACTTCGAATCAGTTTCTGTTGCAGCAATTGCCGATCACGATAATCTTGAATTTAGGGTTCATTCATTGGTAACAAAAAAATATAATCAGAGGCAGTTTAATTTAAGCCACCTTTTTATTACATTAGTTTCAGCTATTATTATCGGAGCGATTTTCGTATTTCCAGTTGATGCAAAGGGAGGCCACGAGCAAAATAAAGATACCGAAATATTCTCTTGCCCGAACGATAAAAGCTCTAACAAATTTTATATAAAGGAAAATGCTTCATATCCATACACACCGGCCGATTAATAACTGTTGCTTGACAAACTCGGCAATTTATTACTACACTTTGTAGTATGGTAACGAAAGCAAGAATTAATCCAATAAAGTTATTAGTATCTACACCATCCAAGATTAAAATGACTAGTGTTTTGGTGATGCTTTTGATTCTTGCCTCGTTTTTAATTGGAGTTTTATATACGAAAGTTTCATACCTTGAAAAAAACGTATCCGGGAATAATTCTTCTATAGCTCAAGGTTTAGATCCCCAAGCACCACAACAGCCCACAGGTCCGATTGAAGTTTCAGTTGATGACGATCCTGTAATGGGAGATCCCAATGCTCCTATTACGATGATTGAATTTGTAGACTACGAATGTCCTTTTTGTAAAAGATTTTTTGATGAAACACTGCCTCAGATTAAAAGTGAATATATAGATACAGGAAAAGTTAAGCTTGTGATGCGTGATCTTCCCCTTGATTTTCATCAAAATGCTCATAAAGAATCCCAAGCTGCCGAGTGCGCAAGAGAACAGGGTGGAGACACGGCTTATTTTAAATATCACGATGAGATCTTTAAACGAACCATTTCAAATGGTACTGGACTTGCACTCGAGGAGCTTCCGGTTATTGCAAATGATTTAGGGTTAAATGGCAATGCGCTTCAATCATGTCTTGATTCTGAAAAATACAAAGAAGAAGTTGATAAAGATTTAGCTGATGCTGCAGCCTACGGCGCAAACGGCACGCCCTCGTTTTTCATAGGCAAATCAGATCCATCTGGTAAATTCCAGGGAATTATTCTTGTGGGCGCCCAGCCTTTCGAATCATTTAAAGCAGCAATAGAAGCAGTCCAGTAAAAATTGAAATGAATAGAGTAGCAATTTTAACTGCCGCAATTAACCTTCTTTTACATAAGCCTTCTTATATTATTCTAACCGGCGTTTTGACAGTTTCTCTTTTTATCTTCTACATTGTTATCAATAACTTTTCCATTTTCACCTCAATTTTGGCAATAACTTCTGATCCGGTTATCTTATGGAAAGTTTTTGTAAATCAGATAGAGATGGTTTGGGAAATTGCAGGACCGGTAAATGTTTTGGCAGTTGTTCTTGTTTCTTTTTTGGCAGGACTCAATATTTCTCTTGTTATTCTTAGAACAAGGACAACAAGGGTATTTATCGGGCGCACAAATGTTTTTGGATTTTTTGGAATATTTGGTGGGGCTTTTGGTGCAGCTTGTTCTGCATGCAATAGTGCACTTATTGGACTTTTAGGCGTTTCAGGAGGACTTGCTGTTTTTCCGCTTCAAGGTTTGGAGTTCTCACTTTTGGCTCTTGCTCTTATTGCTTTTTCATTGTATTTTGTTTCCAAAAGCATGAGGGAAATGGGGGTTACAAAATAATGCGCTATTTTCTTCAGCCCAAGGCTGATTCGCCTTTGGCGAAAGTTTTTCTACTAATAATGATTGGGGTAATTGGAGTATTGGGATATTTGGTTTTTAACTGGGAAAAACCGACTAATAATATTCAGGGAGAAATTGATCTTGGTAATGCAAATGCATCTGCCGGTTCGGACCAAAAGTTTAATTATCTAGTTTCGCAAACAAGCAATAACTGCGGACTTCAGAGACAAGTTGTTTTTACCTACCCGGATAATCAACGAATTCAAGGTTCATGCTGCGATAAAATGGATCACCACGCCTATCAGGAGCAAATAGAGGGTTTAAAAAAATATAAGGATATTGCTATAATTCCCTCTGACCCATATGATATTTCTGCGAAGGAGGCGAAACAGCTTTTCAAATACCTTGAGGAGATTGAATTAACTTCTAGCCAGCAAGAGATTTATAATGAGGCCATGAAAATGTCTGATGAAGGAGGACCGTGCTGCTGCAAATGCTGGCATTGGGACGCATATGAGGGATTGGCAAAGAAGTTAATTGTTGACTTCGGATGGGATTCTGAGCAGATAGCGCAGCTTTGGGACTTTTCCGACGCATGCGGAGGAGCGGGCCATGAGCGTACAACTTAATAGTGATAAAAAGATCATTGTTGGCGGGGGAATTTTAACAATTATTATAATTGGTGCAATATCTATTTTTCTATCGAAAAGTTTAAACACGACAAATACTAATATTTCTGAGGATCAGATAGTTGCCAAAACCGGGCTTCACTGGCACCCCACCCTTGAGATTTATATTCAGGGAGAAAAACAGGAAATCCCGGCAAATGTTGGGATCGGAGCAATCCATCAGGAAATGCATACCCATGAAGATAACAAAGAGGGAATAATACATATGGAAATGCAGGGGCTGGTTACAAAAGATGAGACAAGACTTGGGAGATTTTTTCAGATCTGGGGAAAGAAGTTTAACTCCGGACAAATCTTCGAATTTAAAAATTCAACGGAAGCTGCTGTAAAAATGTCGGTTAATGGAAGACAAAATTCCGATTTTGAAAATTACCTTATGCGCGATGGCGACAAGATAGAAGTTCGCTACGAATAACTCTTAGATCCTCCTATAAAATTACTTTTCAAGAGTAAAAAGAAACAAAAATATTTTTTGTGTTAAAATTTGCTGTAAATGAGATATAGAAAAAGGCAAAAAGCATTTGTAATTTTTTTATTTATTCTGCTTTTTATTTTGCTATCCGCTTTAATTTATACTGTATTAAACTCTAAAAATAATACAGCAATACTTTCTCCAATTGAGGGAATAATAAAATTAATAGAAGTGGACAGCGAACTTTCTAAAATAACAAGTAAGCACTTTTCAAAAGAAGAAGGAGGATGGGCGATTTATATTAAGAATTTAAAAACCGGAGAAAGCTATGGATATAATTCCGATAAACAATTTGACTCAGCAAGTCTTTATAAAATTTGGGTTCTGGCTGTTGCGCTTGATCAGATAAATAAGGGAAGACTTTCGAAAACCGAAATTTTAAGCGCTGAGAAAGAAAAACTTGATGAGGTTTTAACGGCGGCAACACCAACGCCAACTCCCGAAGAAACACCAGACAAACAAAATGAAGAACAGGAAGAAAAAGAAGTTATTTCTATAGCTGCAGGAGATGCAATTGAAAAAATGATAACGATTTCAGATAATTATTCAGCTCTTCTTGTTTCGGACAGGGTAGGAGCAAGAAATATTGGAGATTTCTTGGACGAATACGGTTTTAACAATTCGGATTATGGATCACCTCCCAGAACAACGGCCAAGGACATTGCCAGTTATTTCGAACTTTTATACAAGGGAAAAATCATAGATAAGCAAACATCGGAAGACATGATTGAGATTTTAAATGGGCAAACTTTAAACGACAGAATCCCAAAATATTTGCCGCAAGCTTTAGAGGTAGCACACAAAACAGGCGAACTGTTCGGTAACAAGCACGACGCAGGAATAGTATTTGGGGAAAACGGGGATTATATTATTGTTGTTATGTCCAAAACGGAAAGCGAAACTGAGGCCGCCGAGAAAATTGCAAAGTTTTCAAGAGAGATCTACGATTACTTCAATTAAAATTTATTGCATTGTGCCTTCAACTATGTGGTCTGCAGGGGCGGGGTCGCCGTCATTCGGCTCAATTGTTAGGACATAAAAATTATAATTCGTAAGATCCTCCCCCGATTTATAAGCATTGGTGTAAACCCCGTCTATCTCTTTGACAATCCCGGTACTTAAAAACATGAACGGGTCTTTTTGCACTATCCAGCCTTCATAAAAATCATCACCTTGAGGATTGGGCAAATTTTCAAAAGTTGCCAAAAGGAGATACTGCTCTCCGTCATAATTAGATTTTGCTACGCCTAAAGCCTGCCCGTTTGTAGTAATTCCACGAATTTTCCCCCCATCTGTTACATCCGAAAGCTCACCGCTGTATTGGTAAAGAAGAGTCTTCATTTCCATTGCAGTTTTTTCATCCAGTTCTTTTACCATTTTATCCTCTTGAGGAGGGCCTGTCATTTCATTTTCCCGCGAAACTTCCAAGTTCTTGCCAAGATTTAATATCGAACCATTTGAGTTTAAAAAAATGAATGCTCCGCCGCCAAGGACAATTATAGTAAGGACTATTATTAAAAGGTTTCTATTCATACTCCAAGCCTATAACATGAAAAATCAAATGTCAAATTTTTTGATTGAAGTTAATTTCTAATTTAGTTATTATATTATTATGCTATTAGAATTATCTTTTGTGGGTTTCTTTTTAAGAACAGCAGGAGAGCTGATGATTGGGTTTACAGTTCTTATGGTCCACAGAAGAGTTTGGAAAGAGCACAAAATTGATGTCAAAGTTTATAAAGAAATGAAACGTGAGCAAATCATTGCAGGTGTGGGAATTGTACTTATTATAATTGGATTTTTAATTGAGGTTGTTTAAAAGTTTAGACTTCTTGATCTATAGCCAAAATATTTCCGTCAGGGTCTTTGAACCACGCGGCCCTTACGCCCTCTCCTTCTGAGGTAGCTATTCCTTTTTCATTTGTTTTTAATCCCGGCATATCGTACTTCTCAAATTTTACCCCTTTTTTTGAAAGCTCATCAACAGTTGCTTCCAAATCTCCTACACTAAATCCTGCAAGTGTATGCTCGGAAGGTGCGGGCGGTCTTTTATACACATAAAGTTTTGTGCCACCACCAGCTTTGAATGAAATACTATCTTCTGTTTCTTTATCTATAGAAAGGCCGAGCTTTCCCTCATAAAATTCACGAGATCTTTTAAGATCTGTTGATGGAAGAGTTGGTGTTACAGGAGCACTACCTAACATGCATATATTATCATGTTTAAAATTTTATTTGTCAACTTTTTTTAGGTGTTTGAAAAATTCAATCTGGGCAAGTCTTTTTTTAGCTTCTTCTCGAGTTTTATAAGTTCCCATATTCCTTCCTTTTTCAGATAAAACCCTAAAGCCCTCTTTTACTTTTCTTATCATACTCTGGAACAATTATAGCAAAATTATTTAATCTATTAGTTTGAGTAGGTGGGGGAATTTTTTGTAAGATTGTTTGAAAGTATCAGATCCCATATGCCCCTCGTGATTTATTACTAATTCCCCCCCTAGATTTTTGTGCATAATTTTACCTTGCTTGTCATCAGCTCCCCATGGATCATTGTCCGAATTAATAAATATAAATTCTCTGCAGTGTTTTTTAATAGTATCCCAATCAAAGCTTTCTTTTATATTTTTTGTGTCTTTTTCTCCAACCTTAAGAGGAGTAGTGTAACCTGCTACACAAATAGTTTTATAAATGACTGTTGGTATTTTTTCTAATATTGCCAGTATTAATGGGACTCCTGAAGAATGACCTATTAATATTGTATCTTCTGAAAAATCTAAATTATTTAACGCAAACTCCAATTGCTCAGATAATTTTGGGTCATTTGTATTAGGAAGAGCCGGAATAATTACTTTATATCCTTTTGGTTCTAATTCTTTTTTCAGATAAGGGTACCAATAATGATTTGGTGTTTCACCATAGCCATGGAAAATAATCACTTGTTTCATGTGGCAATTATAGTAGTTTAAAACTTTTTAAACAATTGTTGTTATGTATCAATAAAACTATATCCAAAGTTAATCTGTATTAAATAGTATCGTAGTCTAGACTACGATACTCTATATTAGAAATAAAATACTTCTGGAGTATAATAATAGTATATGGAGGGAAAGAAAAAAAAGTTGCCTAGAAAACAGAAAAAGTGGTCGGGAGAAGTTACCAAACGTAGTATTGCCTTGGATCTTGAAGAAGGAGTTTTTACCTGGGAAGATCCAAAAAAAATTGCAGAAAGCCTTAAGCATTCGGCGGATGTTTCAACAAGGCTAAAGGCCGGGCCTTTTCAGTCTGCAATGAGTATGCTCAATTTTTATATTAACCGCGCCGGGAGGAATTTAAAACCTGAGCGAAAAAAGATTCTTGAGAAAGCAAAAGTTGAGCTTAGAAAACAATTCAGCAGGTGATTGTGATATAGTTTAACCGGTGGAGAAAGAGAAACCCAATAATTATTTATTAGAGCCTGAAAAATTAGCCGATAAAACGGCAAATAAAATAGTTGAGCTTCTTGGAAAAACAGCTCCTGTTAGAAAAATCAGAAGCAGTCAAATAGCGTCTGCGATTATTGGGATTTCTGGATTTGCTCTTGTTGTTGATGGGGTTGGAAAAGTTTTTTATTTCCTGCCGGGATGGGGTTCAATAATTTTAGGAATTCTTCTTCTTGCAATAAGCGGTGCACTTCTTAAACTTCTTTCCAAAGACGCAAATTGGTGGTAGAGAAAAATTTATAAAACAAAATTGAGGATAATCTGTTTTACCCTTAAGTTTTAACAGGAAGTTTTATTTCGAAAACAGTTTCGCCGGGTTTTGATTTAACAGATATATCGCCTCCGTGTTTATTAACTATTATATTATAACTAATATCAAGCCCGAGTCCTGTTCCACGCCCCGGCTCTTTGGTTGTAAAAAAGGGGTCAAAAATTTTTGAGAGTATTTCAGGAGGAATTCCGGGACCGTTGTCTTTTATACGAACAACAATTTGTTTGTTTATTAATTTTGTTTCAATCTCAATTACTCCCCCTCCTTTCATTGCATCAGCAGCATTATCAATAATATTGGTCCATACTTGATTTAGTTCACTACCATATCCTTGGATTTTAGGAATGTCTTTTGAGTATTTTCTCTTAACAATAATATTATCCTTAAGCCTGCTTCTTAAAAGAATAAGAGTATTGTCGATTCCAACGTGCACATCGACATTTTGCACCGGTCCCTCCCCAAGGAATGAATAAGATTTAAGCGCATTTACAATCTCATAAACCCTTGTTGCACCCTGGCTTATTTCTTCAAGAAGTGAATAAAAATTATATGATGTGCAGAGCCAGGGGATAACCGATGGAAGAAGGTTTTTATCAAAAGTATTTTCAAGAGTGTTTAAGTCTTTTTTTGAAAAATTAACTAGAACTAAGAGGGATGCATAGCGCCAGGGGTCTCTTACTTTTTGCGCTTCAAGCCACTCCTCAAATTTTTCCTCAAGATTTGCTCTTGAAACAGTGTCTAAATCGTCAGGCTTTTTTGCCTTTTCCCGTACAGTTTTCTCCAAATCAGTCAAGATCTTTATTTGCTGACTTGAAAATTTTTTTCCGTGCAAAAATCTTTCGGCTTTGAGAAGTTCATCTGTTGTTGTTAAAAGACTCTCCGCACTTCGTTTTATAGCAGCGGATGGATTGTTGAGTTCATGCGTTATCCCCGCAGTTAATGTCCCAATTTGTGCCATTTTCTCGCTTTGTCTGAGAAGCCCTTCTGTTTCCTGCCATCTTTTAACAACTGTTTTTAAAATTGAGCGGGTAGCGCTATAATTTTTTTTGAGTAAAAGTTCAAAATCTTGCCTGGATATTTCAAAAAGTGAAGAATCTTCTCCTGCTCTTGCTGATGCAATTCTTGGGCTGTCTTCAAGGAGTGCTATTTCTCCAATAATATCCCCCTTTTTTGTTATTGCAATTAAGACATCCCGCCCCTCCGATTTTTTAAAAATTTCAATTTGACCCTTTTCTATTATGTATGCCCTGTCTCCTTTTTCTCCCTCGTGGAACAAAGTATCGCCTTTCTCAAGATTTATTTTTTTGATACCGGATGTCAGAACATCAAAGTCGTTGTCAGTTAGATTGGAAAAAAGAGGGACTTTTTTAAGCAAACTTTTCATGCTAAACGGTTCTTAAATATTGGTGAACAAGATTTATAGTTATTGCCCCTTGTCCTATTGCTGTTGAGATTCGCGGGAGTGACCCGTGTCTTATGTCTCCTGCTGCAAATATGCCGGGAACAGAGGTTTCAAGATAAAAAGGCTGACGGGAAAGAGGCCAGCCTTTTGGGGGCTTTCCGTTTTCCAAAAGCTCAAGGCCAGTCACAATAAATCCTTTTTCATCACAAACAACCAAGTCTCTGACAATATCTGAATGGGGAACAGCTCCTATGAAAATAAACATAGCCGAGGCTTTTTGTTTTGTTGTTTTACCACTTGTGCTGTTTTGAATAGTTACGGATTCAAGTTTTCCCCCTCCCGCGGCTTTTATAACCTCACTATTCAAAAGAACTTTAATGTTTTTTGTATTTTTGATTTGGTCTGCAAGATAAAGTGACATTCCTTTTTCCAGCGAATCTCCCCGAATGATCATATAAACATTTTTTGCAAACTTTGAAAGATACAATGCGCCTTGTCCTGCGGAATTTGCTCCGCCAACAAGAATAACATTTTTATTCTTATAATACATGGCCTCTGTTGGCGCGGCGCCGTAATATACACCTTTTCCTGTCAGTCTTTCAACTCCCGGTGATTCAAGTTTTGTTGCAGTAACACCTGTTGCTATAAGAAGGCTTTTGCATGAAAGTTCACTTCCGTCATCAAGAACAACAAACCTATAAGGATCCTGCGCTCTTACAGACACTGCCTCAGAAGTTAATAAAATTTCAGTTCCGAATTTTTTTGCCTGAGTTAGAGCACGCCTTGCGAGATCGGAGCCTGATAATCCTTTTGGGAATCCAAGATAATTTTCTATCCAAGATGAAGTTCCGGCTTGTCCACCAGTTGCTCTTTTCTCAACCATTAATATTTTAAGCCCCTCGGATGATCCATAAACTGCAGCACCAAGTCCTGCAGGACCTCCGCCTATGAGAATAAGATCATAGTAGGGTTTTTTTGCTTTTGTCTGAATTCCAATTTTTCTTGCAAGCTCTCCGGGTGTTGGTGAATAAAGAGACGTGCCGCCGGGAAGATAAACAACAGGAAGTTTTTTTATTGCTCCTTCTTTTTCAATCAATTTTTTGGCAGATTTGTCTTTTTGAATATCTACCCATTTGTAAGGGATTTGATTGCGAGATAAAAAATCTTTGATATCGTGGCTTTTTGGAGAAAAAAGAGTACCCAAAACCCTAATTCCCTCATATGGAAGCTCTGCGGTTGCCAGGAAATCTTCCAAAAGATCATCTAGGACTGGATAAAGACGCTCCTGGGGCGGATCCCAGGGTTTTAATAAATAGTAATCAAGACCGATTTTATTGATGCTCTCAATTGCAGCATTTGTATCAGCGTATGCCGTGAGAAGAACTTTTTTTGTATCGGGATACAGCTTTGCCGCTTCTTCCAAAAACTGCGTCCCTGTCATTTCAGGCATTCTTTGATCTACCAAAAAGAGAGCAACCGGAATTCCCCTTTTTTTAAGGGATAAAATCGCCCTTAATGCCTCTTTTCCGGATCCGGCCTTAAGGATTTTATAGTCTTTTGCATAATTAGTTCTCAGGTCTCTTTCAACCGCATTTAAGACTTGTGGCTCATCATCGATTGTAAAAATAACGGGTCTTATCATGAATTTTTAAGATAATGTTTTTTCAATTTTAAATCAAACTTACTCCAATAACAAGAATATTGAAGTATTTTTCTAAAAAGAGTATTATCAAAAAAATGGCAAAGAAAAAATGCGCGCATCTTGACACAATTAAAAAAGTAAAACCTCAGGCCAAAGGATGCGTTGACTGTCTGAAAACAGGAGACAGCTGGGTACACCTTCGCCTTTGTCTCACCTGCGGGTATGTTGGATGCTGTAATAATTCCAAGAATAAACACGCAACAAAACATTTTCTAAAGTCAAATCATCCTTTGATAAAATCATTTGAGCCGGGTGAAGAGTGGATGTGGTGCTATGTTGATGATTTATTTATAGAATAATAAATGACCAGGTTTTGTAATTATTGCTGCACTATTACTAATTCATAAGGGTTTGGTCCTGCTGTTGTCAATGTATCGATAACTGTATTTGTTGTAGCATCAATTACAGATAAAGTTCCATCTTCTGCATTAGCAACATATACCTTTGAATCATCAGGTATAATAGCAAGATTATTTGGCACCTTACCTACATTAATTGTCGTAATTACCGTATCTGTAGATATATCTATAACCGAAACAGTCCCATTAGGAGCCCCTGCCCAATAAAAGGTATTTGTTACGTATACTTGTGTACCAGTTGAATTAACTACTGCGCCATATGGATTGATTCCTACCTCAATTCTTGTTAGTAATGTGTTTGTATAACCGTCTATCACTGCCATAGTATGACCTTGCGATGCACCACCATTTTCAGATACATATATTTTTGATCCATCAGGAGTTACTACAACCCAAGTCGGCTCTTGCCTAAGTGGAATATCAGTAATTAATGCGTAATTATTTGTTATATCAAGGACGGAAAGAGAACCAGGACCACCTGGACAGCAGTTTGCGTTTACTACATATAATTTTGTTCCATCGGGACTGACAGCTACATGTTGTGGACTTAAAAATCCGGTTAATGTCTGAATTACTGTATTTGTTGCGGTATCTATTACTGCAACTGGTCTACCATTACCCCAACCTCCAGCATATACCCGTGAACCATCTGGGCTAATTGCCAAATCGAGAAAATATCCGGGTAGTGATATTGTGGTAATAACGCTATTGGTAGTAGTGTCAATAACTGACATTGTCCCCGCCTGACTATTACTGACATATACACGATTTAAGAATGGATTTTGTACTATACCAATAGGCTGATCGCCAACAGGAATTGAGGCGATATGAATATTAGTTGTCAGATTAACGACTTCAACCATATCATAATTGGCATTTGCTACGTAGGCGAATTGCTCTTGCATAGGAGTAACAAAAGTTGCGTCAAAACGTGATGCTCTATTCACCGAGTCAAAATAGAGACGTAGTCCAGTTGCATTATTTTGTTCTCCGCATTTACTGTTATCGGGGTTTGTTCCTATCCTTGTTGATATTCTTAAAGAGAATACGTCAGTAGAGCCATCAAAATTAATCACTGAAATAGGATCAAAAGAAGCGGTAACCTCTTTTGCTTCATTTGGATTTCTAGTAACTCCAGTAACACAACGTGTTAAACCGGAGGCAACTGTAATTCCATTTTTTTGTACCTCAGCGAGGATATCAAAATTTGCTCCTTGATCATCATTATTTTTCAAACCCAACCATATATACAAGTCGCTAAGTAAGGAAAGATTTCCGTTAGTAAGGCCGGGCGATGTTTCCCAGGTACCAACTTCATTCCAAGGGTTTCCTAAGTTGAAGTTTAAAGAGGCTGAATCTTTAAATTTTGTCGAAGGCACGGAAGGAGAGATATTATCTAAAAAAAGGATAGGAGGATTGTTATTAGATCCCGATCCATGGAGAAAGAAATCAACGCTTGCCTCAGCTTTTGTGAAAGGGAGGAAGAAGAAAAATAAAAATAAAATAAAAAGTGGGAGGCGAGAAAGAAAACGATAGAATATTAACCCCATGGATTTATTAAGAGTAGACTACCCCTTGTTTAAAGATTTGTCAATAACT
>CAZFNO010000017.1:0-1322 GCA_964520695.1 uncultured Gammaproteobacteria bacterium
CCTTTATGTCTTATATATGTTTTGCCGAACCAAAACAAAGGTTTAATAAAAAGATAGTCTAGAAGCATGATTATCTTTCCAATTAATCGTTTATTTTTCCTCTCATCCCTTATTTGGTCTGCAAAAATTGAATTATATCTTTTCCACTTTATAAAATATTCGGAGAAGTCTTTATACGGATAGTGAAGCATTGGGTTTTTTAAATATCCAACTTCTCCTTTTACAACTGCCTGCTCATGGACATCAAGTTGCGGAAGCTTGCCCATCCCTCTTCTGTAGAGTCTCAATGTGTAATCAGGATATTGTCCGCCTTTTTTTAAAAACCTGCCTAAAAAAAGGTTTTTCCTTGGTATCCAAAAGCCATTTATTTCGGATTTCGGATTTCGGATTTCGGATTTTATCTCCGCAGTCAATTGCGGAGTCAGATGTTCATCTGCATCAAGCTGGAGTACCCAATCTTTTGTAGCTGCATCGATTGCGATTTGTTTGTTAATATGGAAAATTTTGGGATTTTCCCTGATAATTACGCGTGCACCGTATTTTTTTGCTATCTCAACAGTTTTGTCAGTTGACGATCCGTCAACTATTACAATCTCGTCTGCTAAATCTCTAACAGTATCGAGACATTTTGCTAAATTTCTTTCTTCGTTGAAAGTTGCAAGAACAACTGAAATTTGCGGCATAAATTATTCTTCTCTGGATATATGTCCCAATTCGATCAGTTTATTTATTACCTCTTCCTGATGATCCTTATGAATAAAAAGTTTTGTTTCAAAGTCCAGATGAAGATCTTTCGGCAGATTTGAGGAATAAATTTTACGTGTAGTATTAAAAGAGTGAAGATTTACATAATTCTCTTCAAGAAATGAAAGGAAGAAGTCCGCGTATGTCTCAGGCGCTGATCCCCTTATGCCAAACTGCTTATCAAAATAAATAACTTTGGGAGGATTATTCCTAAAATCCTGCATCATTTCCTCACGAATTTTTGGAGATTTGGCAAATTCGGGAAGAAGAATAATATAATTTGAGGGAAGACGTCTATCTAGATAAAATAATTCTTCAAATTCAAAGGGGCCAGCCCAAACAAAATCATCTTTATTTGTAACTGCCTCCAATACCGGTGCTATTTGGGGTCTGTCATAAATTGCCGGCGCCAGACCCATATATTTCGAATAAGCTTTAGAGGCAAAACTCCTGAGTAAAAAAGTAAAGTTAAAAAATGAGTAAACTATAATCAGGAGAAAAATTAGGGAGACAATAAGTTTTTTTGGATATTCCATATCCTTTTTCAAGTCTTGATACATTACATAAATTGCAAAAGG
>CAZFNO010000017.1:1422-12658 GCA_964520695.1 uncultured Gammaproteobacteria bacterium
TTAAACGCGGTTGATCCCTCAGGTCTTGGATAATTATACAGATAGTACTGCTGGTTGAACTGCGCAGCCTGGAAAAAGAAATCTTGAAATGATCTTGTTATCAAAAGATATAATAAAAACAGTAAATAAGGAACGGCAATAATTGTTAAAATTTTAAGATGATTAATATCAAACAATTTTTTTCTCTTTGGAATTGAAAAGTAATAAAAAGCTGATAGTAAATATAAACCGGCTATAAGATATGAAAAAGTTGGAGAGGATAAAAGTGCTGCGCTGGAAAATATCGATATAAAAACAAAATCTTTTATTTTTATCTCCTCTTTGTAATAAAACTTAAGCGCAACAAGTCCAAAAACAGGCACTAAAAGAACAGCGGATAGACTGTCAGCCAAAAGCATATGTCCCCAAAAATAAGTTGATGAAACACCAAGAAGGACTAAAAATGCTAAATAAAATTTTGTCCTCTCAAATCCAAAGCTTTTTTTAAGATAAATATATCCCAAAAAGCTTAATACTACCAAGAAAATTGAATAAACCAATCTAAATTTTACAAATGATTGACCTGAAAAAATTTCAATAAATGATGCTATAAACGGCGCAAGCGGTCCATGATGAGTAAACCAATCTCTGTAAATTAATTGTCCCTTAAGGTTGAACCACCCTCCCATTATATTCTCAAACTCATCCGGATAACTTTCGTGGACCGAATTAATAAGAAACAAAAAAAATACTGCGGCAAATGATCCGATTATTGTTAGGTTTTTCCTGTTTGAAATAAATTTTCTTATCCCAGATCTGATTTTTACAAGATCCATACTTTAAATTGTAGCACTAATTGTGCAACTCATCTAATTTTTCCCGGGCTTTGTCCCGCCCCGCAACAATATAGATTGCTGTTTCACCATTTAAAAACTTTATTTCTTTTAAGATATATCTTTCGGCTTGTTTTGGGAAATTGTCGGAGGAATTAACGAAAAGCTCACTTTTACTGCTTCTGAGCCAATCTTTTGCGCGTATTTCACTAAACTCATACTTATCAAAAGAGTGGAAAGTTTTATATTCTCCTTTTGTCGCTTTTGCTTGATATAAATTAGGAGGGTATTTTAAATTATATAAAAAGAAGATATAAGATTGATCAAGGGGTTTTTCATTTGAGACAATGATTTTCTCATAATTTGGATACAATTTTTGAACTTCCGGAATAATTTCATTGTATCCGTATTGAAAGTCCGCAGAGCTAAAATAGTTATATTGAACAAAATATTGATTCAGATAGTAAACAAAATTAAATGCGGCAAAAACAGCAATAACCCAAATTGTTAAGTTTTTTAAAGCACTTTTTATTTTTAGATTCTTAAGCCAAGTATAGAAAGAAATGATTCCGATTGCTACAATTATTTGAAACGTTGGCAAAAAATTAAGAGTTCTTCCGGAATTCGGCACATCCCATGTAAATGCTGCCGCAATTGGAGATACAAACATCCAAAGATAAATAAAAATCTTAACATTTTTTTTGTACCTTCCAAACACCAAAAAATACAAACCAATCAAAAAGAATGGTAATTCAATCAAGTACAAGTGTCCCATACCGGGCGGAGAGTGCCGCCCGATGTTTTCACTTTTTACAAATAAAAAGTTTGGGTCAAAGTGAGACAGGTAATTTCCGACAATTGCTTTGGCATAAACTACTCTTCTGTTGTCCTTGATTTTGCCAACAATATCTCCTCTTTCTATATCGTCAAGTCCACGTCTGGGGTAAAACTGCTGATTAAGGACTCCTGACGGCCCTTTTAAAATACTTGAACCCGTAGCCCTGGTTAGAGAATTAGGTGTTGCAATGATATAAAAAACCATCGGCAAAACAACGATTAAGCCGACCAGAAAGGAATAAATTATATATTTCTTAGGAAGTTTTAAAAACTGCCTGAAAAAAGATATTAACAAAACCAGCCCAAAAAGAGGCACAAACGCTTTTTGATTCTGATAAGAATATATGGAAATTCCTGCGAATAAGGCAGAAAATAACATAAATTTAGGCTTTTTAAGTCCTTTAAGGAAAAAAAGTGCCATAAGAAGATTAAAAGTCAAACCAATTGTCCCCTCATGCGCATATCTTGAGAATTGAACAGCCCAGGGAGACACTGCAAGAAGAAATGAGCTCAGAAGTGCAATACTGCGCCTTCCGAGCAGTTCCTTTACCAAAAAATAAGTGATAATAACCGCAAAAACACCAAAAAGAGCATTTGGAAATCTTACAGCAAAATCAGTAAGTCCGAAAATATATATCATCGGTATCACCAAATACATATACAAAGCAGGTTTATAATCATTTAGAGACTGAATCACAATCGGAAGCCTTTTGCCGTACTCATCTCTCCCCGTTTCAATTATTGAATAAGCGTTATATCCCCACGAGGCCTCATCCCAATCAAGTGAAACAGGAACATTTCCCAGCTGCCAAAATCTAAGAAGAGCTGCAATTACAATAACTGAGATAAAAAGTATTGGTATTAAATATTTATTCTTTAACATATGCAATTAAAGCCTCCTCTCCGTTTAGATAATAAAATTTTTTAATTATCTTAGCCCCAACTGGTACATTAATTGGCACATCTAAATAAAGAATATTTTCCTGGGGAGTCATCTTGTTTATATTCTTAGAAAAATTAATATTTCCTAATCTGTTAACATGGACAAAACCAAAAACTTCTCGCTCAATATCGGAGCTATCGCGCAGTCTTTTGGGATTTTTATCTCCATAAACAAGAAAATAAATATATGGCCGTCCGAGTTCTTGCGTAAACATAACTTTTTCAAAATTATTTTTTTCTTCCTCTACAAACTTAACTGATTCAATATATGGATACTGCCATTCTCCTGAATATTCTCTTGAGTAGTGGAATAAAAGACCGTGGAAAAAATAAAACAAAAAGATAAATGCAAAAAGAATATATGTTCCAAAGAAAATTTTTTGAATTCTTTTATTTTTAATAAAATCTGTCAAAATTACAATTCCGTAGGCTGTAATTATCTGAAGCGTCGGTATTACAGACTCAATTCTTAAAGCATGTGGGGTTTCTCTGGCAGTTGCGGCAGGAATTATTCCAAGAAGAAGCCATAGAGGCAAAATCCAGAAATGTCCCTCTCTCCGTCTTATCAAAAGAAATATTCCGGAAATTAAAAATGGCAGAGAAATTAAATACAGCTGACCTACATCCTGCGTTGAAAATCTTGGGTTGCCGTCTCCTGTTATAAATAAAAATCTCGGATTAAAATTATCTAAATAGTGCTTAGCAAATTCTATTGAATAAAGAACACGCCTGTTATGAATAACTCTTGACCAGGGCGCATTATTATCATTTGCAATATACTGATTAGACTTCTCGATTATTGAAATATCGCTAAAAATATTTACTTCATGATATCTTAGCTTTGCTTGTGGAGACACAAGGAACGGAATAAGAGGCAAAAGTAAAGCTAATCCTAAAAATCCGGCAACAACTGTTTTCTTCCAGTCTTTTATTAATTTTTTCCCAAAAACAATCGCCAGTGAAATTATAAACAAGGGGACAAACACTCTTGCTGTGTTAAACGTATAAAATGTTAGCGCAAACGATGCAGCCGAGGGCACCAAATACCACATGTTTTTATTAACCGCCTTAAGAAACAGAAATACTCCCAAAACTATAAAAAGGGTTGAGACATTTGCTTCATATGCCCCACGGGAGAGCATTATGTGCCACGGAGAAATCGCCATTATAAAAGTAGAAAATAGCGCTATATGTTCTGTTTTTTTATCTTTTTTAGGAAATATTTCCTTAACTAAAAAGTAAGTTAATGCAACGGTTAGTATTCCAAAAAATGCACTGGGAAATCTTACTCCGAATTCATTTAACCCAAATACTTTTACTGGAACTGTAGCAAGATAGGAGTAGACAACCGGCTTAAAGTCGCCAAATGACTCAAGATATTGAACCGGCAAAAAATTTCCGAACTCATCTTTGCCGTCAATTCCTAAAGAATAAGCATTATAACCCAAAGCCGCCTCATCCCAGTTAAGAGAGGGCGGAATAGAAGATAAATTATTAAACCGCAAAAATCCTGCGAGAACAAGTATAAAAATCAGTAAAAATCTCTTAAGGTTTTCGCTCATTTAATTCTCCTATGTAAAATACGGGTTCGTTATTATGATTTATTATAGTATGAATAACTTTCACATTTTCAAACTGATGCGAGTATTCTTGGGGTGAAAGAGCAACAAGTGAATTCAGTGTCCCTCCAAACTTTTCAAGATCCAATTCTCCTAGTTCGCGGCCCTCCATATCCCAGCTTGTACCTCCGAAAAGATATTTTCCAAATTCTTTTTTGCTTCCTGAAGCTTGATACAGAGCGGGATCATACTCCTTATAAAACAAAAAATAAATATACGGCTGCCAGAAATGGCCTGAAATAATCACTTTTTCATAATTTTCTTCGTTTTTAAAAACGTACTGGGTAAGCTGTCTGTAACCGTCCGCCCACTCAGAACTTGAAAACCTTGCGTGGTCACCGAAATAATTTGTCAGAAAACTCACAAAAAAATAGAGAATAATTCCCGCTGTTATAAAAATAAAACCGTTTTTGTATTTACTGCTGAGTTTTTGGTAAACCCAGACAATTCCAAGTGCAATAATAAGTTGGATCATTGGGATCATATTAAGACTCCTTAAGGCGTGGGGCGTAGGAACAGAGAGTGCTGCAGCGACAGGCGCTGCAAGTATCCAAAGCGCAATCACTAGCTTTATTTTTCTGTCAAGCTTTAAAAGTAAAAGTATTCCGGGAATTACAAAAACAATCGCCCACAAATACAAAACTCCTACATTCCTCACTCCGTGCCTGACATTTCCGTCTCCTTCAAAAAAGAGAAATTTTGGAGAAAAATGCGAAAAATAACCTTTTACATACTCCGATAAATAAACAATTCTTCTGTTAAATGCTATTTTTCCGGTTGCTCCTCCCACCTCCACTTGTTTTTTTGCAAATTCATAAACTTCCTCTCCGGAATTATTAATAACTGATACTTGGTTTGCTCTTATCAAACCCTCAACAGATAACATTTTTGGAATAAATGGAGCAAGAACTACAAAGAAAACGAGAGTTGCAAAAACTGTTTTTTTTAAATTTTCCTTTGAAAATAAGACTTTTCTATAAATTATAAAAAGTCCTATCAAAAGAAGAGGCACAAAAATCCAGATGCTTCTGTAGAAATAGAAGGAGAGTGCAAATAAAACCATAGAGGAAGAAAGGTATATGTGTTTTTGTGAGTTTACAAATTTAATAAATAAGTAACCGGCTAAAACTATAACAAACAAGCCGGAATTTGCTTCAAATCCGGTGCGCGAAAAATTTATGTGCCATGGTGAAATTGCAATAAGAAACGAGGTTAAGAGTGCAATATAATCCGGATTAAACTCCTTAGCCTTTCTGAAAAGTTCTTTAATTAGAAAAAAAGTAAAAAGTACGGTAAGCGTACCTAAAAAAGCAGAGGAGAATCTTGCCGAGAATTCGTTTAATCCGAAGAATTTTACCGATAGCGCAGTTAAGTATATATTTGCAGGAGTTTTATAATCTTCAAATGCTCTGAAAAGAAGAGGAAAGGAATTGCCGTATTCGTCTTTACCGGTCTCTAAAATTGAATAAGCGTTATAAGTAGACGACACCTCATCCCAGTATAAAGAGACCGGAACACTGGAAATGTTATAAAACCTAATAATACCTGCAAAAATTAAAATTAAAAATAAAGTCAGGTAGATTTTATTTTTAAAAACAGGATTTAAATTTTTAGTCATTAAATCTGTATTTGATAAGTGTGTAAAGTGCTATTGATCCGTCGTGGAAGGTTCTGAGTTTTTTTCCTTCCGAATAATCTCTTGGCACAGTTGTAATTGGAATTTCTTTAATCTTATATCCTGCTTTTAGAAGTTTTGCCGTAATTTCCGGCTCAAAATCAAATCTTTTTGATTTTAGGTTGAATTTTTTACCGGCAGCTGTCGGAAAAAGTTTATAACAGGTTTCCATATCAGTCAGCCAGCTTCCGTACATAACACTTGTTATAAGACTTAAAAACCTATTACCGAAATAGTGCAGGAGAAATCTGAGGTTTTTTTCTTCTCCGCCAATATGGGGCAGCCTGTCAAGCCTTGTTCCGTATACAACCTTTGCTTTTTTATCAAGAATGGGCTTTATTAATATTTTTATATATTTTGGATCATACTCCAAATCCGCATCCTGAATAATCACATACTCCCCCGTTGCGTGGTCAATTCCTGTCTTGACCGCACCGCCCTTTCCTATGTTTTTCTGATGTTTATAAAACTTGATTCTGCTTTTCGGAATTTTTGAAACTGTTGCATCTGTCGAGCCGTCATCAACAACAATAATTTCTTTTTCAACCCCCGGAATCTTAACTTCAATAACTTTACTGAGAAGTTCTTTTATTGTTTTTTCCTCGTTAAAAACCGGAATAATTATTGATAATTTCATATTATAGGCAGTTAATTATATCAGTATCTGATTTTACAAATAATTTTTGAGTAATAAATCTTTTTTTAACAATTTTCGGAAGAAGCATGAGCGAGTCAAAAAAACCTATGAAAAAAGCACCATCCAGCCGCAGCAAATTTTTTAAAAAATGATAGGGGAGCCATAAAATGTGAAATACAAGTGTTCTCAAGTCCGCATTCTTCCAGATAAAAATGAATTGATTTCTATAAGAAATCTTCTTAATTTTTGTATCGGAATAATTCATCCTAATCACTCCTTTCTCGTGTTCATGACGAACAATTGCGTCTTTTTCAAAAACCACTTTATGACCCGACTTTTGCGCCCTGTAAGAGATGTCTATGTCCTCCCAGTAAAACGGATTAAACAAGGGGTCTAGTCCCAGGAGCTTGTCCCAAATGCTTTTTCTGAATGCGCTGCTTCCTCCGCTTACCCAAAGAGTTGTGTTTTTATTTAAAGTGCCTTTGCTATGGACTAATACTCCTCTTTTCCATTTTCCAACACCGCGCCCCCTTGGCACTACTTTTCCTTTTTCGATACTTTCATCCATACATCCAACAGCAAACACATTTGGATCGCTAAAATGCTTCACAAGGGGTTTAATAAAATTTATATGGGGTGACACATCAGAGTTGAGGAGAATTATAATCTCGTTTTTCGCAAGAGAAACAGCGCTGTTAACGTTTGATGAGAACCCTTGATTTTTATTGCTTTTTATTAAACGTATTTCTGTCTTTGTATTATTTTTTTTTATAAAATATTCAATAATTTCTACTGATTTATCGCTTGATCCGTCATCGGATATAATTATTTCCGATTTTCCCTCATCATATTCTGAGGCCGCATCTAAAACCTTAGGAAGATTATTTTTTAATAGTTGTTCACCATTGAAATTAGGAATAATTATACTTAAATTCATAATAGAGTATTATAAAATATTACTTTATTTTTGCCTTTTGGTACAAAAATACCTCTAAAATTGTAATCAGTTCTGAAAATTTCAAGTTCCCGATTTCCTATTTTAGCATGCCAGCTGGGATAAAAAGAATCAGTTAAAACAAGAAAACCGGTTCCATTATTTTCCGTTTCAATTTCAATCTCATCCGGCGAGTATTTAATTATTTTTGCAGTTCCGCTATTAAAAGTTGCTCGCTCAATTTCACCTTCAATGACGGCTGTTTTTAAAAGATTAGTCTTTGGATCAAAAATTATATCAATTGATTCCTGTTTATTGCCTGACTCAATTACTTCATCAACAAAAAATGCTCTCGGATATACATTTGTGTTCTCATAGACCTTTGTTTGTCCTTCCTCGTGAACTTTGACTAGTCCTGCCCTGCTGATGTCGGAAAGACTCAATACATATTTTATTCCCAATAGATTAATTTGGGGAGTGTCAATATTTTCAATTCGGAGAATTCTGTTAAATCCAAAGGGAGAACCTATGTTGGGTATTCCTCTATTTATTGCGGATATATATTCCGCGTACCTTGTTAAAAAAAGCGGATCATATCCTTCAGCTGATTGGATATTGTAGATTATTGAGAAATTCGGAGGAAAAATTCTCGGATCAGAGGAGATAACCCTATAGACCCCTATATTTTCACTTAAAAATTTGGTTGTTTCGGTAGGCGGATAAAGATATTCTTCTTTTGAGAATGTATTAAACTTATGTGAAAATCTAAAAAGATCAAAAACGGTAATAAAAATAATTAATATAATTAAATAATCCCGAAATTTATTATTTATTCTTATCGAAAATGTTATAAGAATTGAAGAAAAGGAAAGGATAAGTATTGGTAAAATCAAATTTCTTTTTGCAACGCTTAAATTAACCGGGTCAATAGTAAAAGTTCTTTCAAATGAAATTAGTCCAAACATAACCATCAGAAAAATAAATAGTGAAATAATTGGAATAATTATTTTGTGTTTATTTTTTGAATCCAAAAAATGATTGAGTCCTAACGCAGATAAAACTGCAAGTGAAAAATTAATTAAAAAAATAAGCCTTGTTGGCTGGGCTGACGATAAAAAAGGAATATCAAGAATAAATGGGATTTTGGCAACAAAAGTAGGAAGCGCAAAAAATAATGACATAAATAAAATTATTCCAAAAAACAAAGTATTCCTTTCTTTTCTGAAAAAAAGCGCATAAACGGCAAAAATAAGAGGAGCAATGCCAATATATGGAGTAAGCTCACCATAATTCCAAATACCCCAGTAATTAAGAGTAGCTGGATTTCCAAAAAAGTCAGGAACTACAAACTGAATTAGATGTTGAAATGGTATAAACCAGCCCTCAGAAGTTAAAAAGTTCTGATCAAAACTCCGAGCCGAAAGATTTAAAAAATTAAGTGTTGGAATCCACTGAATGGAAGTAATTACCAGAAATAAAATACCAAATACTGCGAATGGGAACAAAATGTTAAGTTTACGACCATAACTAATCCACCTCAACAGGAAATAAGCTAATGACACAATAAATACATAAAAGAAAATCTGCAGATGTCCTGCAAAGAAAGATGATACGGACGAGATCAACAAAATAAAAAACCAGACATATATTTTTTTATTTTTAAAATGTCTATTTAATATTTGATATTTAATATTTGATATTTTAAATTCTTTGAGATATAAAAATAATTTGTCTATTGATAACAATATTAACGGCAGCCATAATGCTGAGTGCAGAACGGTTCCCCATTCAAGCCAAGTTGCAAAAAATCCTCCAAACGCAAATACGCTCCCTCCAAGCATTGCGGAATAAACATCAATTTTTAAGTTTTTGAGAAACAAGTACATAAAAATACCTGCAAGAAAAGGCTGAAGTATTACTAAAATTGTCCACGCCTTTGCCAGAGGAAAGAATAAAAACAATAAATTAAATTGGTAAAACGCACCAGTTTGAAAATTTGCAATATTGGGAGTTCCGGAAAATGAGTACGGATTCCAGAAAGGAATGTCTGATTTTTTAAAGGACTGTGTAATTAATTTTTTCCATGGAAACTGCTGTCTTACGGGATCGGTAATTAAAAAGTTCTTGAATGGGATTCCGTTTGGATAATCAGCGGAGTAGTAATCTCTATAAGGATGATAAAGCCCAACAATCGTATCTGAGGGAATAGGTAATAAGCCTTTGAAGAAAAATTGCCAGAAAAAAATTATTGTAAGCGCACCAAAAAATAAGATCGGACCAAATTTTTTACTCATTTACGATTTCTTGGATTTTTTTGCAAAAATTTTCTTCGCTAAATTCCCTAGCTCTATAAGAAGCGCTTTCCGCCATTTTACTAAGAAGTTTTTCATCATTTATAAGTCTCAGAGTTTTTTGCTCAAATTCCGAAAGATCATTCCACAGAAAGCCATTCTCGCCGTCTTTTACAATCTCAAGTTGCCCTCCAGCTGAAATAACTACTGGAACTACCCCTGCGCCCATTGCTTCAACTGTTGAAATTCCGAAATGTTCTGCAAGATGAGGATTTTTGGAAAGATCTTCACCATATCCCGTTGCATGCCAGTATATTTTTGCTTTTGCGCCTTCTTTCCAAAGCTTGTCGTGAGAAGCATTGATTAAAAATTCTATTGGGTAGCCCTTTGCGGAATTTCTCATTCTAACAAATTTCTCGTCATTTGTATCCTCAAGGCTTACTGCAATTAAAAATTTCCAACCCCTGAGTCCGCCATCCATAAGTTTTTTAAACATATCAATCATCGTCTGCTGCTTTTTGTAATCTTCTGTTTTGACATTTGTTACCCTGAATCTTCCGATATGAAGGATAATGTTCTCTTTTTTTGTTCCTTTTCCAACAATTGTTACGGGGGGATATAAAATCTCGCATTTCCTATGATAATTTTCCTCAATAAAATCTTTAGTAAAAATTGAGTTGCAAATTATTTTATCTAGTCTTTTAAGTTTTAGCTTGTCTTTTAATGAGAGTCTATAAGAGATAGGCTGCTGCATGTGGAGTATAAGTTTTTTTGATAAAAGTAAAGGGATACTGCCGTCGGATAGGAATATAATGACATCAAATTCCATAGATTTTATTAATTTTTTTAAGAACGGGAAGTCTTTGGCAAATATATTTTCAGTTAACTTAATTTTTGATAAATCAAGCGAGAATCTTTGACTTATTTTAGAAAGATCTCCTTCATTTTTCCAAAATACAAAAACATCGTTATCTCTTGAAAGACAGGAAGCAATTGTTGCCATATATCGTTCTCCGCCTCCAATATCATTCAAATAAGGGTCATAAATTCCAATTCTCACATACTTATTCTAACAACTTTTGATTTTCATTGAAAGTTTGTGGTAATATCTTTTCAATGAATCTTTTGGGGTCTTTTTCAGGAATTAATCCATTCATTCTGATTGCTATATTTCTTTGGTCGCTTTTTTGGAAGATTCTTGCTGTTTGGAGAGCAGCCAAAGGAAATCAAAGATACTGGTTTATAGCTCTTCTTATCTTAAATACTTTTGGAATTTTGGAGATTTTTTATCTTTTTAGATTCGCCAAGGAAAGATTTACACTTGAAGATCTTAAGAAAAGCAATTTTCTTCCCAACTAATTCTTCTTTTGCATTTCCCAAAGTCTTGCGTAAGTAATAAAGGTACTAAACGATTGGTATAAGCTTTCAATTAGTCCTACTGTCCCAAGCTTATACCCTTTTTGTCTTATGAAATAATTTATAAATGTTA
>CAZFNO010000018.1:0-6500 GCA_964520695.1 uncultured Gammaproteobacteria bacterium
AAATTTCGTTATCAGCATACCAAAAAAGCCATCTGCGAAAATTAAGCCGATTGGAAAAAAAAGCATACTTCTGAGACAACAAAAGCTTGCGGAATAAGAAGTTCCACTCCTTTGCAATTTCTTCTTTGAATAATTTTTGGGCAAATAGAATACGATTTTTTGTAAATCTAGCCGGTATACTTCCTGAGCGATGCTGTCTAGCGCTAACTGCCAAAAGGTGTTTGTGGGCAATATTGCGATATTTCATTAATATTAATGCGTTTTGACCCGCCAAAGCAAAATCGCGCGTCCAATATTGATCTTTATAACGATCACAGCCTGCTGAAATACCCAAAGTTCCAATAGAGCAATTAATAATCTCTTGTGCCTCTCGTAACTTGTTTATCCTTTCTTTGTTCATATCTCTTAATGAACCGTTATTTAAGTCTCAAGCTTCATACAAAAATTAACAATAGCATCAGTTATTGTGGGCAATATTTGTCATGGGCAAAACAGTCTCTTGCAAAATGTTGCTTTTTCCATAGTTTAATTATATCTTATACTACAAAACGGAATATTTTAAGAGCTTAATTATGAAAAAAAATCAGGAAAACTATGACTTGTTAAAAATATTTGCAATTGGTTTTGGGATTGCGTCTTTGGGAATAACTTTGGCAATAATTGGGTTTATATTAACTTATAAATAGCTAAACGCTGAATAACCTTCCAACTATCAGCCCTATAAGTGTGGCTGCCCCTCCAAGCAGAAATATCTCGATTGCGCTTTTGACAGGATTCACTTTTACAATGTGGGCTTTTAAATATCCCAAGATAAACAATCCGGTCAATGCAAAAAAGATACTAAGAGTTGCAGAAAAAGGAAGATGAAATAACATAATAGGTGTGAGGGGAACAAGTCCTCCTAAAAAATAAGAAAATGCCATAAATCCTGCACCAATATATAAATTATCTGTGTGTTTTCCTTCTTTATCCATCTGATGGACTGCTTTTTCACTCATATATTGTCCCGCTCCCATTGAAAGTGATTCAACTGTTATAGTTACAACGCCTGCCAAAATTACAAGTTCTTTGTTATTTGTTCCAGCTGCAACTCCAACAATAACTCCTGTTGTTGAAACCAGTGAGTCCTGAAATCCGAAAATTATACTTCTTAAATAATCTTCGTGTATGTTTAAATTTTTCAAAATCTTCATGTCTATATTTTAGCAAATTGACACTCAAATAAGTTTCTGGAATAATTTTTGTATGGCCAAACCCCGAAAAACTTATAAGAAAAGGCCTTTTTGGTACTACCTTATAATTTATTTAGTAATAGGTGCTATAATTTATGGTGTTCTTATTTACTCGGGATTATTAAAACTTAACGGAGTAAACTATGGTGAGTCTCCAGAAACTTCCCAGGAAATAGAATATTTTGAGTAAATGAAATTCGTAAAAGAAAATTTAGTACAGTTATCCCTTCTTGTTGCCGCAGTCTCAACTATAGGAAGTTTGATCTTTTCGGAAATTCTAAAATTTCCCCCATGCGTTCTTTGCTGGTATCAAAGAATTGCTATGTATCCTTTGGTAGTAATTCTTGCAGTTGGCATTTGGAAAAAGGATAAGAATCTTCCTTATTTTGTTTTACCGCTCTCGATAATTGGTATTATAATCGCTATCTATCACAATCTTTTATATTATAATATTATTCCTGAAGCAACTGCTCCTTGTGTGCAGGGGATATCTTGCACAACAAAATTCATAGAGTGGTTTGGTTTTATAACAATCCCTTTTTTGTCTCTGTTGGCATTTATAGTAATAACTGCTGTAATGTTTCTGCAAATTAGATTCTCAAAAAGATAGCTCCGCATTTTTTGTTTAATTTGGATTATAAATATGGTATAAAACCTATACAATGGGGATAACAATCAAGACCGGACTTATTTCTGTTTTCCTAATATCTTTTCTTCCGCTTTTTGATTTGCTAACATCTGGTCTTCCAATAACCCATGACTCGATAGATCACATTGCAAGAATTGCAAATTTTTATAAAAATTTAAGCGAGGGCACTGTGATTCCCAGATGGGCCGGAGATCTTAATCTTGGATTTGGACACCCTATTTTAATATTCTTATACCCTCTTCCTTCATATTTTGCTTCTTTATTCCATTTTTTTGGAACAAGCTATGTTGATAGTTTCAAACTAGTTTTAGGCGTTTCCTATATTTTAAGTGGAATATTTATGTATCTTTGGCTCGTTAGATTTCTTGGAATACTCCCGGCAGTTTTAGGATCCATATTTTATTTATTTGCTCCTTATAGATTTGTTGATTTATACGTAAGAGGGGCCATAGGGGAACACGCTGCTTTCACATTTATGCCGCTTGTACTTTTTGCTCTTTTTCTCCTCAATAATATTTCCAAGAAGTCTAAAGTCAGAAAATATTATTTTGGATTTTTATTTTTATCGATGTCTTTTGCCGGTCTTATTCTCTCTCATAATGCCATCAGTCTTTTATTCATTCCTTTTATACTTTTTTATTCCCTATATCTTTTCAACGAAAACAAATCCAAAATCAAACTAATACTGTCCGGTTTTTCGCTGCTTTTGGGTTTCCTCCTGTCTTTTTTCTTTTGGTTTCCGGCGTTTTTTGAAGGGAAATACACTCTTCGTGATATTGTAACAGCAGGTGAATATTCGAGCCGCTTTGTTAATTTATCAGATCTTATCTATAGCCCCTGGAGTTATGGCACAACAGGACAATTTAGTGTACAAATTGGGATAGTACAAATGTTAATTTTAGCAGTATCGGTGCTTTTATTTTTTAAAATTTTTAAAAAGAGAGACAAACTTAAATATTTATTTATAGCCGCACTTATTTATTTTTTTGTTTCTGTTTTCTTGATGCTTCCGACGTCAAGTTTTATTTACGAAACTTTTACAACTCTTCAAAAACTTCAATTTCCCTGGAGGTTTTTATCTGTTGTTGTTTTCTCTGTATCTCTTATTGGTGCTTTGTTTGTTTGTAAAATTGATATTAAAAAAAAAGGCCTATTAACTTTTCTTCTGGTTCTTCTGGCGGTAATTCCAACCATTACTTTTTGGCAGGCAAAAGAATACAAAGTTTTTGACGATTCTTATTTTGAAAAAGTCTATAGGGGCACAACCGATACCGGAGAAAGTTCACCAATTTGGTCTATTCGGTTTATGGAACAAGAAGCAGAAGACCAAATAGAAATAATTGAAGGAGAAGGACAAATCGTAAAACTTCCAAGAACTTCAACCCGTCATGAGTATGTTATGGACATTTCCCAAAGATCAAGAATAAGAGAAAACACTCTTTATTTTCCCGGGTGGAAAGTTTATGACAATGGAAAACTCTTGGAAGACATTGAGTTCCAAGATCCAAAAAACAGGGGAATAATAACTTTTAATCTTGAGGAGGGAATGCATAATATTATAATGAGATTTGAAGAAACAAAATTGAGAAATGTTTCTAATCTTGTTTCTTTTTTTACAATTATCACTCTTCTTTTAATTCCTCCGATCCTAATTTTTAAACCAAAAACAATATTTAAAAATTTAAAATGGTAAAAAAACTTCTTCCTTTTATTTTTATTGTTTTTGTATGGCTTATTTTTGCCCGGCCTTTTTTTTTGGAAAATAAAATTCCTTTTCCCTCAAGTTTGCTTGTAAGCAGTTACACATTCTGGTCTTCTTATCAGACTTTTTGGGGACCTGTTAAGAATCCATCTCAGCCTGATGTAATAGATCAGATAGTCCCCTGGAAAAAGCTGACAATTGATAGCCTTAGAAACGGAGAAATTCCGCTTTGGAATCCTTACAGTTTTTCAGGAACACCTCATCTAGCAAATTATCAATCCTCAGTCTTTTCACCTACTAATCTTTTCTTTTTTATTTTTGATTTTAAAACTTCTTGGGGATTTGCAGTCCTTGTCCAGCCGCTTCTTGCAGGAATTTTTATGTATGCCTTTATAAGAAGTTTAAAATTAAGCATCTGGGCAGGTATCATTTCCTCATTTTCTTTTATGTTCAGTGGCTTTATAACCGTTTGGATGGGCTACACAACTCTTTCTTTGGCAATTTCTTTTCTTCCGCTCTCACTTTTTGCAATTGAAAAATTCTTTGGTCAAAAACGTTTTATATATCTTCTTGCACTAACCGTCTCAATTACTCTTTCATTTTTAAGCGGGCATTTTCAGACAAGTCTTTACCTTTTAATCTTTGTTTTTTCTTATATATTGTTTATGTTTTGGGAGACTAGAAACAAAAAGGCGTTTTTGCAAACAATAATCTTTACAATTTTTGGAATTTTTATCTCTTTTCCCCAAATTCTTCCATCTTTTGAACTTTATAAAGAAGCAATAAGATCTACTATTTTTCAAAAGGTTGAGCCTGTTGCAATACGATATCTTCCAACAATTCTTGCTCCTGATCTTTATGGAAATCCTGTCACCAGAAATCATTTTTTTGGAAACTATATTGAATGGAATATGTATTTAGGAACGATTCCCGTTCTTTTGGGATTGTATTCGCTGTCTTTAAAAACAAAAAAAGTTTTATTCTTTGCTGGAATGGGACTTCTCTCTTTGATTTTCGCCCTAAACACACCAATACTTGATTTATTGGTAAGTTTTAAAATTCCCGTTCTTTCAACCTCATCAGCTGGAAGGGTTTTGGTTTTATTCAGTTTTTCTTTTGCCGTTCTCTCAGGATTTGGAATTGATAAATTAATTGAGGATATTAAACAAAATAAGAAAAGGGGAATTTTTAAGTTTTTTTTATTTTTTGGAATAATTTTTGGAAGTCTTTGGTTTTACATTCTTTCAAAAGAGGTAGGGGAGGACTGGAATATCTCTTTAAAAAATTTTATTTTCTCCACCGCATTATTTGGATTTTTATTGCTGGGAACAATAACTTCAATTATTAATAAAAATCTTTTAAAAATATTTTTGCTTTTGCTCGTTTTCATTGTTGCTTTTGAAATGCTTAGGTTTTCTTCTAAATGGCAGACGTTCGACAGAGAGGAATTTATATTTCCAAAAACTCCTATAATTTCAAAACTTGAAGCTCTTAAAAATACAAATAGATTTTATGGTCCTTTTGGTGCTGAGGCATCTGTTTATTACGGCCTTCCTTCCATTGAGGGATATGATCCTTTATATATTGGAAGATACGGACAGTTTTTGGAAAGTCTTGTAGATGGAAAAATAAAAACTTCTCCAAGATCAGGCGTTAAATTTCCCGCAGGCGGAAAGTTTTCTCCTAAAATTTTTGATTTTTTGGGAGTGAGATATATCTTGCAAAAAAAACTTGATAAGGGAAAGGTATGGGAATTCCCCTTTGAAAACTATCCCTCCGATAAATTTACCCTGATATATAGAGAAAAAGATTTTTTTATCTATGCAAATAAAGACGTATTTCCTCGCGCATTTTTGGTAGGAAATTATGAAGTAATTTCTGATGATCAAAAAATAATAGATAGAATCTTTAATGAGAATTTTGATCTGTCAAAAAATGTTGTTTTAGAAAAAGATCCTCTACTAAAACCGGCGGATAATTCTATTGGATCTGCAAAGATAATAAACTATACCTCAAATAAAATAATAATTGAGACAGAATCAGACCATGATGCAATATTAGTCTTATCCGATAACTATTACCCCGGCTGGCGTGCAAAAGTTAATGGAGAAGAAAAAGAAATATATCGCGCAAATTATACTTTTCGGGGAGTCGCAGTCCCTCAAGGAAAAAGTTTAATAGAAATTTATTACATGCCCGAAAGCTTTAAGCTGGGAGTTATAATCTCTCTTTTTTCAATTGTCTCAATCGGAATAATAACAGCAAAATGGTATACTAAGGGTATAAAAATTCGAAAGAAGGGGAGAAAATAATATGTCAGAAGGAACTCCAGTAGAAAAATTAGAAAGAGGAAGAGATTTACCGGGTGGAAGAACCTCCCGCAAACCAATCGAACATAGGGGATTACATCCTCAAATGAGATCTTCGGATGTGCTTACTGACGCACACAAATTGAAAGAGGTTTTTTGGCAGCATTTACCCCACCTTCAGATAACAGTCCTGTTGTACCATCACAACCAGATCTCGGACTTAAAATACCAGAAATTGCAATTCGATATAAGGCGCCGGAGCGAAGAAGACCATCGAATTTTGGTAATATTCTACCCGGAACAATGCTTATGGACCGTCCCGATAAAAACAGTGCGGAAACTGCCAGAACCTACACGGGTAGAAGGATTAGGGTTAAATATTTGAGCGCATGGGAAAGAAATCCTGAAGACGGCATACTCTATAGAAAAGCTGTTATGATCGGTGAGCCCTCTCCGAGAGGGAGTAGGCTAATGCGAACTTCTCAGCATCAGGCGATATCAGACTTTTATCGCGAAAATCAAGTATTTTTTGAAGCCAGAAGAGGAGGAGATAGATCTTTCTGGATTGGCGTAAGACCAGGAAGAAAAGGCGAAAAAGGACACATGAT
>CAZFNO010000018.1:6600-12451 GCA_964520695.1 uncultured Gammaproteobacteria bacterium
GATCTTTCTGGATTGGCGTAAGACCAGGAAGAAAAGGCGAAAAAGGACACATGATAACTTCTGATTTTGGCTAAACACCGTTCTGCGACGTGATAGCATTGTCCGTGAAAAGTGTTGTGAAAACTCTTATTTTAGCTGTATTTTACAAGTATTTTTCCAAGTATTTACAAGTTTTTACTTGTAAAACTAGCCTCCCCTTCCCCGGAATTATCGCCTTAACCTAAGTAATCTTTTAATTTATTCCCGCGGGAAGGATGACGAAGTTTCCGAAGACTTTTTGCCTCAATTTGTCTTATCCGCTCGCGTGTTACTGCAAACATCTTACCCACCTCTTCCAATGTTTTTGGCCTTCCGTCTTTTAGGCCAAACCGCTCTTCCAATACTCTTCTTTCCCTATCCGAAAGTGTGCCTAAAACCTGATCAACTTGCTCTTTCAAAAGCTCTCTTGATGCAGAGTCGAAAAGAGTCGGTGCTGCGCTGTCATGGATGAAATCGCCAAGCCGGGAATCTTCTTCGTCTGAAACGGGTGATTCCAAGCTTGCCGGCTCTTGGGAAATTTTGATTATTTCCAAAGCTTTTTCAGGCTCTATTCCTAAGACTTTTGCAACTTCCTCCGGCGTTGGCTCACGGCCAAGTTCTTGCATAAGCTTTCGGGAAGCTCGCAAAAATCTATTAATATTCTCAACCATATGAACAGGGATTCTTATTGTGCGCGCCTGGTCCGCAATTGCACGCGTAATGGATTGTCTGATCCACCAAGTTGCATAAGTTGAGAATTTAAATCCTCTTCTCCAGTCATATTTTTCAACTGCACGAATCAGTCCCTGATTTCCCTCTTGAATTAAATCCAGAAGGGTAAGGCCGCGTCCGACATATTTTTTAGCAATTGACACAACAAGTCTAAGATTTGAATTAACAAGAATTTTTTTTGCTTCCTTATCTCCTTTCTCAACCCTTTTTGCTAAGGAGATTTCCTGTTCAAAATTAAGAAGCGGAATACGTCCTATTTCCTTAAGATACATTCTGACAGGATCAGAAACTGTACCTTCTGTCAAAACTGTTAATGCCTCAAGCTCCTTTTCAAGTTCTTCGATAGGTTTTTCGCTGTCCTGATCTTCCGCAACCGATTCAAACACATCTACATCCGCTTTCAAAAGCTTGTTATAAAGCTCATCAAGTTCCGCAATATTTTCTTCCGGTTTTGGAAAAATAGAAAGAATTTCTTCCTGCGTTATAAAGCCTCTCTTTTTTGCGGTAGAAACAATTTCGGTTAATATTTGCTTGGGATCTTTACTCATTGTAGCAATCTATTCTATCATACATAAAACTTCTATTAAACCCTGTCATGAAATAACTTGTGAAGAAATTTTTGCAATCTCATCTCTGATTTTTTCAATTTCTGTAAAACTTGTTTGCCCTCCTTTGGAAAAATTTCCTATTTTTATAATTTTTTCTTTTAGATAAAAAACTCTAAGTTCTTTTGAAACTTTTATAATTTCGTCTTCTTGCTTTTGTAAATTTTCAAATTTTGGCAGAGGAATCAAAAAACTTTTATCAAGCATTGGTGTAAGCTCTTTAGGCAGTGTATTAGAAAGTAATTTCAGTTTTAGTTTGTTGTTCTTTTTAAAAGCATTTGATAGCTCCTTAAAAATTTTTCCAATACCCAAAACTTTGAATTCATAAGATCCGAGTATATCCTGCGCTTTTTCAAAAAATTTATTTTCCTCTCCATTCTGAATAATTAAGGCTATGAGGTATTCTTCCAAAATTTCTCTTCTGTCTTTTAGCTGAATTTTTTTAAACACTTTTTCATCTTTGACATCTTCTTTTTTATCGAGCTGTAATTTAAGCGATTCATAGGAAGTATCTATTTCTTTACTCAATTTTTTAATGTAATGTTCTTTCACTACCTCGTTCTGGATTCCTGAAATCAGGGGCAGAATTTCATCGCTTATTTTTTTCTTTCCTGAGGCAGACTCAGGATTATTCTCTTTTAACAATTTTGAAATCAGAAAATCATAGACTTCAATATCGTTTTTTAGTGCTTTTTTAAAATTTATAGAACTTTTTTTAATTGATTCATCTGGATCTTTTCCGCTGTAATCTACAACTGAAATTAAAAGTCCTCTTTTTTCAAGCACCGGGATGCTTTTTTTAAGAGCTATCATCCCTGCTTCGTCTTTGTCAAAACAAAGGTCTACTTTTGGAGCAAAACGGGAAATAAGAAGTGCCTGCTCTTCGGTCAATGCAGTTCCTTTTAAAGCAACCGCGTTTCTTATACCCTGAGAAAAAGCGGATATCACATCAAACTCCCCTTCCATAACAACGGTAAATCCCTGTTTTTTTATTTCTTCTTTTGCAAGATGCAGTCCAAAAAACATGCTTCCTTTATGATAAGCTAGAGTTTCTTTAGTATTAATATATTTGGGGCCATATCCGTCTTCATTAATTTTTCTGCCTGAAAAACCAACTGTACTGCCTCTGTGATCTATAAGGGGGAACATAATTCTTCCTCTAAAAAAATCAAAAATGTTCCCGTCTTTTTTGAAAACCAATCCTGCTTCTATTAAATCCCACTCCCCATGTTTCTTTTTGTTAATAAGATAATTAGACAAACTATTTCTCCCCGGCGGAGCAAAACCAATATTAAATGTTTTAATCAAATTTTGGGAAAGCCCTCTTTTTTTAATTAGATATTCAAGTGCATTTTTACCAATTGAATGATTTAATAAAATGTAGTTATAAAATGATGAGGCAATTTTATTGATTTCAAAAAATTTTTCTTTTTTTGAAGAAGACGCTGAAATATCACCAAGTCTTAATTTTACTCCAGCTTTATCTGCAAGAAGACGTAAGGCTTCAATAAATTCCAGGTTTTCATACTCCATAAGAAATGAGAAGGCGTCCCCTCCCCTGCCACATCCAAAACAATGCCAGATTTGACGCTCGGGTGACACAACAAATGAAGGAGTATTTTCGTTGTGAAACGGGCAGATCGTTGTAAAGTTTCTTCCCGCTTTCTTAAGCTTTAAATATTCTGAGATAAGAGATACAATATCTGTCTTTTCTCTGACTTGAGCTGCCTGATCCATAAAACAATACTACAAATGTCAAATATCAAATTCCCAATTTATTGGATATTGGTTTATTGGTATTTATTTGAAATTGAAGTTTATTGTACCACTTGATTTATTCAAATTCGACTACTATTATATAGGAGTCGAAAAGGTTGATATGGCAGCAACAATTGTAATAGGCGCACAATGGGGGGATGAAGGAAAAGGTAAAATCATTGATTTTTTAGCTGCTAAATCAGATTTTGTCGTGAGATTCCACGGCGGAAATAACGCGGGCCATACGGTTAAAAACAGCAAGGCTGATTTTATTCTCCATACCATTCCTTCAGGCATATTTAATCCAAGCACTATCAATATAATTTCAAACGGTGTAGTTTTGGATCCTGAAGCGCTGGTTTCAGAAATTAATTCTTTGGAAAAATTGGGAATAAAACTGGGCGGAAGGTTATATATTTCTCCCCGAACCCATCTAATTATGCCTTATCACAAACTCCTTGATGAAATATATGAAAAAGAGAAGGGTAGGGAAAAAATCGGAACTACAAAAAAGGGAATCGGTCCCTCCTACGCTGATAAAGTAAGCCAAAACGGACTGCGAGCCGGAGATCTTTTAAACGAGATCTCTTTTTCTCAAAAGTTAAAGATTCAGATTAGTATTAAAAATAAAATTTTATCTGCATTCGGTCTGCCTCCCCTTTTGCAGGAAGACATTGAAAAAAAATTTGCAACCTACAAAAGAAAAATATCACCTTTTATAAAAGAGGTTTCAGATATTATTAACCAAGCTGTTGATGAAAATCGGGAAGTTTTATTCGAAGGAGCCCAAGGTGTTTTCCTGGACAACGACTGGGGCACTTATCCTTATGTCACAGGATCTAATGTTTTATCCGGAGATGTAACTTCAGGAGCGGGCTTACCGCCGCAAAAAATTGGGATTGTAGTAGGAGTTGCAAAAGCATATACAACAAGGGTTGGTGAAGGTCCATTTCCTACAGAGCTTAAAAACGGAATCGGGAATAAACTTCGGGAAGAAGGATCTGAGTATGGCGCGACAACTGGACGCCCAAGAAGGTGCGGTTGGTTAGATCTTGAGCTTTTAAGATTTGCTGCAAAAATAAACGGATTTAGCGAATTTGCAATAACCAAACTGGATGTCTTGGACGGATTCTCAGAAATAAAAATATCAACCCATTACACTTTTAATGATAAGAAGATCAGTTATGAAGATTTGGGGCTTATTGATATGGAAAAAGTAAAACCTTTCTATACAACACTCAAAGGCTGGAATTCAAAAACACTTGGTATTACAAAATATAGTGATCTTCCAATTGAAGCGAGGAAATATTTACTTTTTATTGAAGAGGAATTAGGTGTTCCGATTACAATAATTTCAACAGGCGGAAAGAGAAATGAAACTATTAAGGTGTAAGTAAAATTGAAGTTCAAAAATTCACTTTAATAAATTAGCTTTTTTTACTTCTTTCTTTTCTATTTTTTAAAACTGTTTCTCTCACTTCTAATTTGTACCTTTCTAAAATTTCCGGCATAAGTTCTTCTATAAAATCTGCATTTTGAAATCTCAATAAATATTTTTTAATGATATTAGCAATAATCCCAAATCTTTCAATAAAACTTAATCCTTCCAGCTCTACTTCTGATACAAGTTTGCTGCTTAATTCATATACATCTGCAAGTAAATCATTCAGCCTTCCCAATTCACCTTTATCATCAATAATATCTCCGATCTCTTCCAATCTAAGAGGGCCTTCTGGTAAATATTCTTCTATAAACCCAAAATTGGGATCATGAGACCAAAGTCTATATCCAAGCAATTTTATTTTGAGGTCTTTGAAAACTTGCTCTTTGGTCTTTTTTCCTCCAGATTTTTTGATTTCTCCCGCAAAATATTCTTCGCTGACATCCTCAATTTTAATCGTGTCCACAAGTAAAAAGTCTGTTCTTATCTGTAATGGCAGTCTATCAAGTGACTCGATGCCTTTATTTCTAAGTACATAGTCTTTTATTGACCCATTCTCAAGTTCATATGATTCTGCTCTGATGGGTGGTACTATTGAGCTTACAACTGTATCTACTAATTTTTTTCTTCTTAAAATCATTCGATCATTTCTCACGGCTTGCATAGGTATAGTGTATTCTTCGCTGATTTGTCTGTTTGTCAAACCTCTTTGCAATCCTTCAAGAACTTTGGCTCGCCTTGCTTTAACTTCCTCGAAGTTTGACTTTTTTGTGTATTTTGGGCTGAGAGGCTTTTCCCGATTTTTAATTCTTACTCTTTCTCTTGCTTGTTTTATAACATATACAGAAACTCCAAATCTTTTTGCTAATTCATCTTCTGTTGGCCTAAATCCATTCTCGTCTCTTACATTATCCGCTTTTTCAACAGCTTCTACCAAAGCTGCAAACTTTTTTGCGTTCCCCCTGCCCAATGGAGTTATATCAATAATGTTGGCTGTAATCAGATGTGTCAAAATTTCCTTGACTTGGGATTCTTTTATTCCCATATCCTCGGCGATTTCCTTGCGCTTCATTCCCTGCCCTCTTCTTATTGCTACTTCTGCAAAATAAGGACGCTGTAAAATTTCAAACCTCTCCCAAATGGGTATATACTTATCATTTGCTCTTACTCTATCTCGCATCCCTACCGCCTGATCTGGTGTAACTCCGATTAATTCTTTTGCTCTAGGAGTACCGCTTACAATAAAAACATAAGCCACAAACAATGTTCTTCTATCCTCATCTGAGACACCTATGGC
>CAZFNO010000019.1:0-3744 GCA_964520695.1 uncultured Gammaproteobacteria bacterium
GGGTGGTAGTGGAGACGTCCTTCTGCTATGAATATTCCCGCAAATACCAGAATTGCTCCAAAAATGTAGGCCGGTGTAATCACCTCGCCAAGAAGAGGAACAGCAATTGCAATTGTTGCAATAGGGTCAACATAAGCAAATATTCCTACCTCAGAAGCTTTTACGTATTTTACTCCGTAAGTCCATAAATAGTGAGCTACAACTGCTGCAAAAACGACTCCGTAGAAAAGTCCTAAAATTGCCTGCGTGTTTATACTTGCGATGATATTAAATGTCTGAGCCTCATATAGCACAAGAGGAATAATCGGTACGGACCCTATTAAAAACATCCAAAAAGTAATAGTTAGGGGATCATTGTTGGCAGTAATCCTTTTTAAGATTAGAGCTTGAGCAACACTGCAAAGAGTTGCGCCAAAAATCAGAAAATTTCCCAAAACACTCCCCGTTAGGCCGCCTGTTTCAATAATCGGCCTAAGTATTATGGCAAGTACTCCCATAAGACTTATAAAAGTTCCCGTTAAAACCTTAATTTTCAGTTTTTCATTAAGAAATATGATTGATGAGATGATCAAAATTATAGGCCCTGATGCAATAATAATTGGAGCATTGATGCTAGGGGAGAGCTTTAGTCCAAAAAATATAAGAGGAATTTGAATTGTAACGCCAATTATTGAGACTAAGATTAGTTTTGGGATATCTGGTTTTGTAATACGCAGCGATTTAATTACAAAAGGCAGGATAAGAAGCGCTCCTCCAAAAAATCTTATAAATACAAATGTAAAAACCGGTACAACTTCTAGAGTCCATTTATAAATCGGGAAAGCCGCTCCCCAAATAATATTGGCGAGAATTAAAAATAAAATGGCAATTTGAATTTTACCCAGTTGCATCGGGAAGTTGATCAAGGGTTACTTTTTTTTGTTCGCCGGTTTTCATATCTTTTAGCTCAAGCTTATCATCAGTGACAATCAAAACATAAGGAATTTGTTTTTTATCAGCATATCGCAGCTGCTTATCCAATTCTTTTTCATCAACATAAAGCTCCACATTTATGTTTTTCTCCCGCAGTTCGTTCGCAATCTGAGCCGATCGGGGACTGGTATTTGTAACCAAAACTTTTGTTCCGCCTAAATCTTCTGGAAAAAGATTTAATTCTTCCATTGCTTCGATCAGTCTATCGAATCCAAAAGAAAATCCTACAGCCGGAACATCTTGGCTAGAAAACACACCGATGAGATTGTCATAACGGCCGCCCCCGCCCAGTGAACCCGCGGAATAATCCTCGCTTGCTATTTCGAAAATTAAATCAGTGTAGTAGTCCAGTCCTCTTGCAAGGCGCGGATCGAATTCTAAATATTCTTCATTAACTCCAGACTTGTCTATATATGAAGCGACCTTAAAAAAAGACTCGGTTTTTTTCTGGTTATTAATCTTTTGCAAAGCAATATTTGCTGCCTTCGTGCCCATATCTTTGGAAAGTTCTTCTAAGACTTTTTCTTCTCCGATTTTTTCGATTTTATCAATAGCGCGAGCTATAACTTTTCCTTCTTCGTCTGAAAATAAATTGGAAAATATCGATCGATCGTTTATTTTTACTTTGAAGTTCTTAAAACCAAGATTCTCGAATCCTTTTATAGCAACCGTAATTATCTCAGCATCTGCGAGTAGAGAAGGGGAGCCGACGGTGTCAATGTCAACTTGGAGAAATTCTCTATACCTTCCGCGCTGCGTGTTTTCTGCCCGCCAAACGTTTTGGATTTGATAGCGCTTAAAAGGAAGAGGGAGTTCGTTGGCATATTGAGCAACAACACGCGCTAAGGGAACTGTTTGGTCATATCTCATTGCAACGCGCCGTCCTCCCAAATCTTCAAACTTATACATAAGCCTTTCTCCTTCATCTCCATACTTTCCGGCAAGAATTTCTTCATATTCCAAAGCAGGAGTTTCAAGAGGTTCAAAACCATAAGACTCAAACACCTTTTTCAAGATGTTTAAAACATAATTTCTTTTCCTCATTTCAGAGGGTAAAAAATCTCTAAAGCCTTTAAGTGTTCTTGGTTCGATTTGTTTCATATTAAACTTTCCGGCAGAAAACATGTCCTGAGCAGTTCGACTCTGCTCACTGTAAACTTTGCCGAAGGATCGCGAAATCCTTTTAGGGTTTGCAGCATACGATAATTGTATCATGAAGGAATCCTAAGATTAAAGATTACCTAGGTATTTCTTTTTCAGAAGAATAGCGAGAGTAAAGCTCCTGGCCAAAAATGAGAAGAATAGAAATAACCGGGATTGCCAAAACTGCACCAATTGCGCCTGCTATTTTTATTCCAATTAGTAGGGAAAATATGACAAGAATAGGATTTATATTAAATGCCCGCCCAATTATCTTTGGACCGAAAACGTTGAATATAAATTGCTGAGTTATAAAAATTACCAGGAAAATAATAATTGCCTGATCCGGTTTATCAACCAGAGCAATAAGAAGAGGAGGAAAGACTCCAATAATCGGACCAATTACAGGAACAGCCGTTAATACTCCTGCAAGGATTGCGGTAGATGAAGCAAAACTGACATCAAACAACTTAAGTACTATAAAAGTAATAATTCCTCCTAAAACTCCCCATAAAACCTGGATTCTTACAAATGAAGCAAATGAGCGGTCAATCACTTTTTGGATAAAACGAATTGTCTCGTGATACTTGAAAGGCGCAATTTTAAACAATCTTCTGTTAAGGTTCTCTTTATCCAAAACGAGATAAAACGATAAAATTAACATTATCACAAGGTTCATAAAAAATTGAGTTACAGAAGGAATTAGATCAGAAGAATTATTTAAAGAATCAACAAAGTTTTGAAAAACACGCTGGACAAGGGGAGGAGAGGTCTCAAGAAATTCCGGTAAAACTTTCCCGAGCGAGGAGAATTGAGATATAATATTTGGAACAAAAGCAACAAAAGCAAGAATAATAAGAAGCGCTAAGAGGATAAAAACAAGCCCTGTTGCAAATTCCCTTGGAAGCCTTAAATACTTGGTGAATAAATCAACAATCGGTTCCAGCACAAAGCTTATAAGCCAGCCAAGAATAAAAATCCATATAATGTCTGAAAATTCTCTTAAAAACTCAAGCAAAAACTGAACGAGATAGATAATAACTGCGGTAGTTATTAAAAAAACCAATAGCTTAAGAGAAGTTAATTCTTTTTTAATTTGCCCAAACACATTTTAATTATAACTCAATTAATTCCCGTTGTGAATTGGTTAGGAGTTTTGCGCGGTTTTTCCCAGTATAGACCAAATCTTCGATTCTTACACCGCCAAAGCCCTCGATATATATTCCGGGTTCAACTGAAAATACCATGCTCTCTATTATTAAATCTTTGGAGTTTGGAGAGATGGAAGGCGCTTCATGAACATTAATTCCTATTCCGTGTCCAACGCTGTGGGGGATGGTTGGATATCCTCGTTTAATAATATAATCGCGGGCAACTTTGTCTATGTCACGGGCAAACAAATTATTGTTCGAGCTTGTCGAGAACACGTTAGCCTTGTTCAGTGAAGGCTTCTCGACTTCGCTCGAAGAGTAAAACTTTTGAATAAATTCAATTGCTTTTGTTTGTGCTGAGAGAACTGTTTGGTGCATTTTCTTGAATTTGGCGGGAGCACGTCCTGCAAAAAGAGTACGGCTCATATCGGAGCAGTAGTTATTTACTTTTACTCCAAAATCCAAAAGCACAATTTGATTT
>CAZFNO010000019.1:3844-8311 GCA_964520695.1 uncultured Gammaproteobacteria bacterium
TCAAAGTTTGTAGATCTTTTCTTAACTGCTTCCGAATACCTTTTATCGGTAATTATGATTTGTTTACTTTTCGTAAAAATTAAAAAGCATTCGCGCTCAGTTTGGGAAAAACCAAAATCTCCGATAAAATAAGTAATATTAGCAACACTGGAAACAATAACCGCGTCATATTTTTTTAAATCTTTTTTGAGAATATTATTCATTATTCTAAATCTGCAGCGGGAGTAGACGAGGGGACTTCTTTTGCTTCAACTTTAATATTTGGATTTTTTGGAAGATTTGGGAAAATTATAATTTTGGAGGCCGTAATTCTCCCTTTTTCTTTCGGGTTTTCAAAACCCGCGACCACCGCATTTTTAAGAATATCAATCTTTGAAAAACCGGAATCCTCAAGTTCTCCCTGGACAAACTCATAAGTTTTTGTAACTCTTTCAACATCCACGATATATTCAATGTTTTGGTGGGTTATTAAGGTGAGCGTAAATTCCTCTTCATCAATTTCTGAAATTGCCCCGTTTAAAAATATCGGAATTGTTACCTCATTTATGAAACGGGCAAGGAGTCTTTCTGAGTCCTTATTATAAAGACCGAGGATGGAGATTAAATCATCCTGTTTTATATCGGATATGCCAAAAGAGACATCATTGGGAGATGAAAATTCCGAAAATTCGTCAACGTCAATAATTCTTCTTTTATCAGAGATAGTTTTAATAATAATCTGAGTGTCTGATATACTTTCAACAGTACCGACAACTCCTTTTTTTTCAACCAAGTTAAGCTCGGCAACCCGAGATGCTACTTTATTTTTAATTTCATCCAAAGTTCTTCCTGACACAGCCCCGCTTGTTGGGGATTTGGTTTGTCCCCAGGAAGTCTTTGGAAAAATCAATAAGAAAAATACAATATAAATTAATAATTTTTTCATTAGAATTCCTCGATTGAATAAGTTACGATTCTTTTAACACTTGCTGTTTCTCCTTCTTTTGAAAATGCAATAATTTCAATTATATTTTCATCGGAAGAAAGTGTTATATCCATAGAAAAGCCTCCGTTAGATGATGCAATTCCTGCTTCTTCAGAATCTTTTGTAAGTACAATAATATTGGCACCGGGAACGGTTTTTCCATCAACCCTAATTATTCTTTCGTCAACCACTACCTCATCTAAAGGCTCATCAACTGTCAGAAAAATAGAAGATTTGGGAGGTGGGGACGGGTTTATTGTAATTTTTTTAACATCTCCCTCATCAATCTTTTTTGTCTGCTGGTAAATAAAAAAAGCAGAAGCAGTAACAGCAATACCTATCAAGGCGGCAGCAATAGAAAGAATTATTTTTTCTTTTTTCATAAATACAAAGGTATGGCCTTGCCCAAAAGCAGTGTTCATGTTACGTTAAAAAAATTCCCTTGTCAAGAAAACTACCCATGTGCTAGGATATGTGAGTGGATATAGCGATTATTGGAGAAAATACAATAAAAATAAAAAGTAAACGCCAGACCGCTGTAGTTCTTGACCCTGTGCGGGGAATGGGAAAAACAGAGGCAGATGCAGTTATTTATTCCAAGAAGTCAAATGACAGCTCTGATGCAAAAATTGAAGGGTCAAGAATAAAAATAATTGGTCCCGGAGAATATGAAACTGGGGGAACAAAAATTGAGGGAATAAAAGTCGACGGAAATCTGGCGGCAGTCATTGAGGCTGATGGAGTAAAACTTTTACTGGGAAGAGGACAGGAGATTAAAAAAATACACGAAAGAGTAGGTGCTTTTCATATAGCTCTAATTAACGCCGACTCTGATTTTGACTTTGCATCGCTAACGTCGCTTGAGCCCAACATCCTGATGGTTTACGGTCCTAAAAAAGATGAGGTAAGAAAAAGCCTTGGCAAAAATGATGTAGGGAAAGTATCCAAATTTTCAGCAACATTTGATAAGCTTCCTGAGGAAATGCAATTTGTATTACTCGAATAAGCGATTGTTTGCTTTTTATATCTTGTGACTGCTTGTAATTTTTATCCCCATTTACTATTATTTTATGACCTATGGCACAAGTAAGAACACCTCCTCAAAATGAAGAGGCAGAACAAAGCCTTCTCGGAGCTATCCTGATAGACGGTAACTCTATTAGTATTGTTTCAGACGATTTATCACCCCAGGACTTTTATAATAGTATAAATGCAAAGATTTTTGAGGCAATGCAGGATCTATATGAAGAAGGAAAGCCGATAGATATTCTGACACTTACTAAAAAACTCAAAAAAAACAAGGCAGATAAAGTAGAGACTTCCTATCTTACGAAACTTGTAAATGTAGTTCCAACCGCGGCAAATATTGAGCACTATAAAGACATAATAAAAGAGGATTCATTAAAAAGAAAATTAATAAGCCTTGGTGCAGAAGTTACTCAGATGGGTTTTTCCCAGGACAAAGAAGCAGATGACCTTATTGATAAAACCGAATCTTTGATTTTTTCAATTTCACAAAAGCATAATATTAAAGGTTTTATTCCAATTAAAGAGAGCCTCGCGGAAAGTTTTGACAGGATTGATGAACTCCACAAAGAGGGGGCAGGATTACGAGGAGTAAAAACCGGATTTAGCGATTTGGATAATATTTTATCTGGAATGCAGTCGTCAAATTTATTAATACTCGCCGCCCGTCCCGGACAGGGAAAGACCGCCATGATGGTTAATATCGCACAGCATGTTTCAGTCAACGATAAAAAACCCGTTGGAATATTTTCTTTGGAGATGAGTCAGGAAGAGGTTGTAGACAGGCTGCTCGTGGGCCAAGCTGACGTAGATGCCTGGAGGCTTAAGACAGGAAGACTAACAGAAAATGATTTTGCAAAATTATCAGAAGCTATGGGAGTTTTGGCTGATGCCCCGATATTTATAGATGACAGTCCTGGAATATCTGTATCACAAATTAGAACCAAGGCAAGGAGGCTTCAAATGGAACATAATGTTGCTCTTATAATAGTCGATTATCTTCAGCTTGTAGATCCGGGAAAGCACTATGACAACAGAGTTCAGGAGGTATCAATTGTTTCCCAAGCTCTTAAAAATCTTGCAAGAGAACTTAAGATTCCATTGCTTGCGGTATCACAGCTTTCCCGCGCAGTTGAGCACAGGGGAGAGAAAAGACCCCAGCTTGCGGATTTAAGAGAATCGGGTGCAATAGAACAAGATTCCGATGTGGTTATGTTTTTATACAGGCCTGATACCGAGATTTCACCTATTATGCAGACAAAGCTTCTAATTGCCAAACACCGAAACGGCCCTGTTGGGGAAGTTGATTTGCTCTTCAGGGGAGACAGAATTAGATTTTACAATGTTGAGCAAAAAAGAACAAAAGAGGAGACAGAGCAAGAGCCGCCGGCAACCCCTCCCATAATTTAGTTTTCGGGTATTTACATTTTCAGGTAAGATCGGTATGATTATATTTTATAATATATAAATTCGAAGCACGAATATCGAAATCCTAAACAATATCAAAATCCAAATAACCAAAATTCGAAACTTTTTTGAATTTGGAATTTTGAAAATTAGAATTTGTTTCGGACTTAGAATTTCGGATTTTTGTAAAAAGGAGGTGAATATTTAATGGACGGAACAAACGATTGGCAAAATCAAGGAGGAGGAGCACCAGTACCAAATCCAACGGATCAAGGCTCGGATGCACCACAGCAACCGGGAGGACCTATAGGGCCTAATCCAGCTGGACCGGTAGGTGGAGGAGAGCCAACACAAACTCCGGGTACACCACCGCCAGCTCCAGGAGGAGATACCGGAGCACCTGAGCCAACAACACCACCAGTAGGTGGAGGAGTGGATCAGGGGACTCAAGATTATAACACTGGGCAAGGAGATCAAACAGGGGGAGTTTAATATCCCTATTTTACCTTTGTCCGCAAATCTAAAATTAGACTAGCGCGGTAACCACACGTTAGTCTAATTTTGTGGGAATTTAATCATAATATGTTATCTGAAGAACAGCAAAGATGGATAGATCATTTATCGGACGAACCTGTAAAATAGGAAAGTGCCGGGGGAGAGATTCGAACTCTCATGAGTTTAAAGCTCACGGGTTTTTGAGACCCGCATGTCTACCATTCCATCACCCCGGCTCAAATTAACTAAATAATTATACCATGAATCTTTATTTTTTGGCCTTGTGATGCTAAAATAGTCAGATGCAATTTGAATTCACGCAGAATCCTTTATCTAATATCTCATCAGATACAGTTGTCACATTTGTATTTGCAGGCGAAAAAGACAAAGAAGAAAAGTATATTCCACTTGAAGATTTTAAAAAATTAGACAAAGGCCTAAATAAAAAAATCTCAAAAGCGCTGGATATTTCAGGGTTTGGCGGAAAGAGGGGAGAGCTATTTGATTTTTTCCCGCAGGAAAAATTCCTTGCAAAATGGATAATTGTAGTAGGGCTTGGTAAAAAATCAGAATTT
>CAZFNO010000019.1:8411-12352 GCA_964520695.1 uncultured Gammaproteobacteria bacterium
GCAAAAAAAGACTCAAAACACATTAAATGTAGAGTTTTTGATAAAGAAGAAATCAAAAAAATGGGAATGGATGCTTTTTTGGGAGTTTCAAGGGCGGCCCAGACTCCTCCAAAATTCATTTTCCTGGAATACAAACCTGAAAAAAGTAGAAGTAATGAAAAGCTTGCATTGGTTGGGAAGGGAATAACTTTTGACAGCGGTGGAATTAATGTAAAGACAGGAGATGGCATGAGTGATATGAAAATGGATATGTCAGGAGCCGGTGTGGTTCTTTCTGTTTTCTCAGTAATTACCAGAATTAAACCGGACTACCCTGTCATAGGACTGATTGCCGCAACAGCAAATATGATATCCGGACAATCACTCGTCCCGGGGGATGTTGTAAAAGCAATGAACGGAAAGACTATAGAAATTTTAAATACTGATGCGGAGGGAAGAGTAACCCTTGCTGATAGTCTTTCATTTGCAGTGAGGCAGGGGGCTACAAAAATAATTGACCTTGCAACGCTAACAGGAGCTGCTATGATTGCACTGGGCCCGGATATTAGCGGATTATTTTCAAATAACAGTGAATTAGCAGAGCAAATTAAAAAATCAGCTAAGCTTGCAGGGGAAAAAGTTTGGGAAATGCCACTTGTTAAAGAATATAAACAAATGAATAAGAGTGAAGTCGCAGATATTGCAAATATTCCAAATTCCAGGTACGGAGGAACAATTACAGCTGCGCTATTTTTACAAGAATTTGTGGGAGATAAAAAGTGGGCGCATCTAGACATTGCAGGTCCGGCATTCTTAACAAAGTCGTCTGATATTAGTCCAAAGGGAGGAACAGGGTATGGAGTAAGAACCATGATTAACTTATTATCATTATGATAGGAGTTACTGAGCTTAAAAGCGGGACAATTTTTGAAGAAGACGGAAACATACTTCAAGTTTTAAATTACACCCATACTAAAATGGGGAGGGGATCTGCAAATATAAAAGTTAAGGTAAAAAACCTTAAAAATGGATCAACTACAGAAAAAAGTTTTATAAGCGGAGCCAAAGTTAACAATGTGTCAGTCCTTAAAAGAGACGTCCAGTACCTTTATAAAGATGAAAACAACGCATATTTCATGGATCCCAAGACCTTTGATCAAGTTTCCATTCCGTTAAAACAACTGGGACTTGATGTTTACTATCTCAAAGAAGGGGAGAGCTATAACCTCTCCTTTTTAAAAGACGAACCGCTTTCTCTTAATCTTTCTCCAAAAATGGATTTTGAAATTGTCGATACTGCTCCCGGGGTAAGAGGAAATTCAGCAACAAATATATATAAAGACGCAACCCTGTCAAATGGTTTAAAAGTTAGAGTGCCACTTTTTATAAAGATAGGGGATAAGGTGCGTATTGATACCAGGACTGGCGAGTATAGCCAAAAAGTAAGCTAATTTATGCAAAATCCCTTAATAACTGCTTTAAGAGTTCCTTCTTTTTCCTTTCTTTTAATCTCCGAATTTTTCTCCCAATTTGCCATGAATCTTTTAAATTTCATTCTCCTTATTATTGTTTTCAAGATATCAAGTTCAAATTTGGCAGTTGCAGGGGTGATCTTATCCTTTACTCTTCCATCAATTCTTTTTGGAATCTTGGCAGGGGTACTTGTTGACAGGTGGAATAAAAAGCGAGTGCTTGTTTACACAAATATACTTCGTGCGGCCGCGGCATTTCCGCTAATTCTTATTTCAAATGAGCTTTTCTTTATTTACTTTTTGACTTTTTTGGTTTCTTTGATAACTCAGTTTTTTGTTCCGGCCGAAACCCCCATCATTCCTCAGCTTGTTCCAAAACATTTGCTTCTTCCGGCCAATGCGCTTTTTAGTATGGGAATTTTTGGCTCTATCGTTGTTGCTTATGCGCTTTCCGGTCCATTTCTTTTAATTCTTGGATCAGTAAACATTTTTATATTTATTACACTTCTTTTTATTGTTGCTTCAGTTTTTGCTCTGCTTATAAAATTTAATATTCCAAGCGACTCCCCAAATCAAGGAAGAATAGAGATTTTTAAAGAAATTAAAGATGCGTTTTCGCTTATGGCAAAAAAGGAGAAAATTTATCATTCTCTTTTTATTCTTACCCTTCTTCAGACACTAATTTTAGTTATTGCAGTAATTGGACCTGGTTATGCAACAAATATTTTAAAAATTCAGGTTGAAAAATTTCCTCTTCTTTTTGTAACTCCAGCGGTACTGGGAATGAGCGCCGGCGCGCTCATAATAGGTAATTTTTTACAAAACCTGGAAAAACAGAGTCTTGTTAAGTATGGACTGCTTTTAATCGGACTGATTGTTTTGGTTTTTCCTCATGGAGATGTCATCACATCTCAGGAATTCATAAAAGAATTAAATCAATTACTGCCAAGTCTTGTGAACATAAATAATATTCATTTAATGATGTTTATGGCTGTTATAGTAGGATTTGCATTCTCACTGGTTTTTGTTCCTTCAAATACTTTGATACAGGAAGAAACAACAGACACTCAGCGGGGGAAAATTTATGGTACGCTTAATACATTTGTGGGAGCAGTGTCTATTGCCCCTGTTTTGGGTGTTGGAATTGTTGCAGATTTATTTGGGGTAGGGAAGGTGCTTTCAGTAATTGGAGCTACTATAATTTTAATTTCTGTATTCTTATTCTGGAAATATAAGTAAACTATGCAATTTTTCATATTAATTTTAGTTATATCTTTTACCTTTTTTTTGTACAAACTCTACCATCTCGCAAATGACGACTACGTGCTGGTAAAAAAGAACATCCCTTTAAAAGATATTTTTAACGCAGCAATTGTTATTATTTTAATCTCGCTTCTTATTTCAAGAATTTTTTATGTAGCTTTTAATCCCGAGAGTGTATTTTTCTCACCTCTTGGATTTTTGCTTTTCCCTTATTTTCCCGGGCTTTCTCTTACTGGTGGAGTAATAGGCGCAATTACCGCAGCATTTATTTATTCAAAGATGAAAAAATTTCCACAAGATAGATTTTTTGATTTCCTTGCGATGTCTTTTATTTTCACTTTGCCTTTTGGCTGGTTTGGGTATATGTTTTTATCCTCAAGTTTTACCCAAGGGGCATTTATAAGGCTAATATTATATATAATAATCTTTCTAACATTTAATTTTTACCTAACTCCCAGGTCTGTTAATCTGGAGCTTAGGGAAGGAACAAAATATACTTTATTTTTAATTGTGTTTTCGCTAACCTCGCTTTTGGGAAACGCTGTCGATAATCCGGGAGTTGATGCCTTTATCTCAAATAAAGAAAACTTTGTTCTTTTGGTAATTTTCCTAGGATCCGCAGTTTTGCTTATTAAAAAAGAGATAATAAGGCGAATTCCGTTTAAGAATGACAAGTAAACTGAATGTAGTATTTGAGAGTAATAACTACATAATTATTGATAAGCCCAGTGGTATAACGGTTAATAGATCTGATACAACAAGTGGGGAAACAACTCTACAGGATTTGATTTTAGAAAATAAGATCATAAATGAAGCTGAGAATGATGAGGAATTTGTAAAAAGGGCAGGGATCGTTCACAGGCTCGATAAAGAAACTTCAGGTGCTTTGATAATTGCAAAAAATGCAAAATCTTTCAATCATATCCAAGCCCAATTCAAGGAAAGAGGGGTTGAAAAAAGCTATTTGGCGCTGAGTCACGGATTACCTAAATCCAAAAAAGGAGAAATAATTGCGCCGGTGGGAAGACTTCCCTGGAACCGAAAAAGATTTGGAATAATTGCTCAGGGAAGAGAAGCGGCAACAAAGTATGAAGTATTAAGTATTAAGTATTTAGTATCAAAAGAAAAAAAAGAACCTTTGTCTTTAATTCGTTTATTTCCCAAGACAGGAAGAACGCATCAAATAAGAGTTCATCTAAAACACATTGGCCATCCAATTTTCTCAGA
>CAZFNO010000020.1:0-12222 GCA_964520695.1 uncultured Gammaproteobacteria bacterium
AGTAATTTTTCTTTTTTGAACACCCTTAGAATTTTTTCTTTTTTAGGCCACTGATTATTTCCCAGATAAAAATTTTTTCGCGTTAAGCTGTATGCAGAAGCTGATCTGTCCTGTTTTGTAATTGAAACAATGTTTTTTTTAAGCTCATCCGACACTATCTCATCGGCATCAATATAAACAATAAAATCCCCCTTTGCACTGTCCTTTCCAAAATTTCTTAATTTTGAAAAATTATCTAAATCCATGTAAAGCACCTTAGCACCTAAGTCAGCCGAAACCCCGGCGGTTTTGTCTTGGGAGTTATTGTCAATTACAATAATCTCATCGCAAAAATCAAGACTTTTAATCGCTTTTGAAATTATTTTTTCCTCGTCTTTTGCAATAATTATGCCGGTGATCATATTAAAAATAGATAGCTCTCCCAAATTTTTTTAGAAAATAATCTTTAACTCCGGCTTTCTGCATTGGTCTGCCTCTGATTAACAGCATTAAACCCTCTTTATATAGAGCAATTTTTGATCTTAATGGAGCGTAACTCGTTCCAAACAAAAGTCTGTTTCTTGTGATGTAATAGTCTTGAAGATCTGATCCTGATCCTCCGGCTGAGCCTGCATTTTTATGCCAAATAACAGACTTTGGAGCAAAGAAGACCTTAAAACCAGCCTTCTTTGCTCTCAAACAAAACTCACTATCTTCATAGTAAAGAAAATATTTTTCGTTCAAAAATCCTATTTTTTCAAAGACTTCTTTTTTAATAAGCATGCAGCATCCGCTTGCAAAACCAGTTTCCCTCGGGCTGTTGTATTGTCCCCGGTCCACCTCATCAACGCCAACATGTCGTCCGATTACATTTCTAAAGTCAATTAGACCTCCTGCGTACCATATTACTTTACCTAAATCCTCTTTTCTATATCTTTCTTTATGGAATTCTCTGCCTTTTGAGAAATAAATTTTAGGAGCAGCTATTCCTGATAATTTTTCTTTTTCCAAAAATTCAAACAAATTAGTTAAAAAGTCATCATCAACTGTAGTGTCATTATTAAGAAGCAGAATATAATCTACCCCATCATCAAGAGCATATTTTATTCCAACATTATTTCCTCCGGAAAAACCAAGATTTTCTTTATTAAAAATTAGTTTGAGATTTATCAAAGAATACTTTTCCTCACTAATTTTAATTGGATTTTTCGGATAATTATCTACGACTATGGTTGAGAGGGTGAATTTATTTCTCTTTATTTTCTCCAATGAATCAAGACATTCTATAGTATCTTTTTCTCCGTTATAATTAATGATAACTATGGCTATTTTTTTCATCTAATACTTTCTCTTACAAGTCTAATGGCACCAAACATTTCTCTTCTCATAATTAAGAAGGTTGCTATAAAATAAATTACTCCTGCAGAAATTATTTCTAAAATAAGAGATGGAAGAGATGAAACCATATCTCTTGTAAAGAGTATAAATATACCCATTACAACTGCAGTCAAGAAAGGTTTTATTATTGGCCTAATAAATGAAAAGGCAACGTACTTTTTTGCTACAAAATAGATGCTTGTCGTACTAACAGCTACTAAAAACGAAGCAAGTGCAACACCATTAAATCCAAAAATCTTTATAAAAAGAGGGGTTAATATCCAAATAAGAATAGTCCATCCGGTCATGAAATAAACAGTAATTCTTATTCTGCCGATGGCGTAAAGCGCGTTTGTAATGGGTGTTGATAAGGATCCAAAAACAGTATTTAAAGAAAAAAACACTAGAGAAATAAGCGCAGGTTCCCATTTCTGGTATCTGGGTATGTAATCTATAAGGTAAGATGAAAGAGTGATAAATCCCACAGCAGTTGGAAAAATAAAAAGCGAAATCATAAGAAGAGATTTTTCAATCACTATTTTTAATGCATTTTTGTCGTTTTGGAGTCTGGAAAGCGAGGGGAACATTATTTTTATTACGTTGTCCATAACAAGTCGAAGCGGCAAGTATGCCCATTTCTGAGCAAATCCAATATAACCAACCTGTGCAAGCGGAAGTACTTTTCCAATGTAAATATTAATAAGATCATCTTTAATAAGACCTAAAATACTATTAACTTGAAATGGGAAACCGAAAGAAACAAGTTTTTTAAATACCTTTGTATCCAGTGAAAATCCTATACTCCATGGCTGAATAATATAGATTAAAACAAAACCGACAATACTCCTGAGAAGTACAGCAATCGTAAAGCTAGTAATACCAAATCCATTAACAGCAAAGATGATGAGCGCTGCATTGTAGGCAATATTTTCTGCAATTTGAGGAATTACAAGCCTATGAAAATCCAGTCTTCTCTCAAGAATAACCGTTGGGATTGTTTTAAGAGATGAGAGAAGAAAAGAAGCAAGAAAAGCATAAAATAAATATATACCATGCGCTTCAATGTTAAAAAATTTTCCAATATGTCCTGATGCGAAAAAGGCGGGAATAATAATTGCAAGGACCAAAAGCTGCTGGATTGTAAAAGTTGTTCTTAATTCATTTATTGTTGGTTCTTCTTTTTTTTGAATAAGAGAAGCGGCAAGACCAATATCTGAGAAGTAATTTAGGAATATTACAAGAGAAGATACAATAAAAAATACTCCAAAATCCTGAGGGGTCAGATAAATAGTGAGAATAAAACTTGCAACAATGCCTAAAACCTGCACTAGAAACGTTCTTGAGGTTAGCGCAAAAATGCTTTTTACGGATTTCCTCGCAATAATGTTTAAATCAAAATCTTCCATTTCTTATATCCCACCAGAGAATCAAGCTCTCAAGAACCGCCCTAATTATTACCGATATATTGCTTCCGTTTTGTTCTCCGTATTTTCTAGCATAGTGGTTAACTCCAACTTGCGCAATCTTAAGTTTTTTTCTTTTTGCTTTTACTAAAATTTCTGTAGAAATCATTGCGCCTTCGCTTCTTAAAGGCATAAGCTCTTCGATTGCTTCTTTTTTAAACATTTTGAAACCGCAGTCAATGTCTCTGAAATAGAAACCGAAAAAGATAAAGTCCCAGATTTTTAACATATTCATAAGAATATGTCTTATGATATTGTCGCGTCGCACCTCCCGAAATCCAATCACCAAATCACTCTTGTCTATTTTTTCAATAAATTTTGTTACTTCTCCAAAATCAAACTGCCCGTCACCGTCAGTAAAAACAATTTTGTTGTATTTGGCATTGCCAAATCCTTCTTTCAGTGCGGCTCCATATCCCCTGTTGGGTTCGTGTTTTATAACCTTCACAAATTTATTATCTTTCTCTAATTTTTTTGCAATTTCTAAAGTTTTATCGGAAGAACCATCATCAATTATTAGGATTTCCCATTTAGAAGCTACTCTTTTTGCAACAGGAATTGCGCTCTTAACAACTTTTTCTATATTTTCCTCTTCATTCCAAAAAGGAAAAAATATTGACAGTTCGTCTGTTTTTTTCATAACTTTTGGCCAGAGGCTAATCGTCCTCTGGACGAAATTTTTTTGAAAATTTAAAAAGCATTATAAATAATAGTAGTATTCCGAAAATGGTAAGCAGGTTTGCTGCAAGTCTCACATTTGTATTTGTGAATCTGACATCAACTAACTTACTTCCTTTGGGAACATCAGCCTCAATTAGTCTTAATTTGTTTTCATCATTATAACGTATCTCTCGCCCGTCTATAAACACTTTCCAGCCGGGAAATGAATATGTGTTGATCTGAAGTTTGCCAAAGCTTCCTGAAAGAACTTCCATTTTTTTGTAATGGGGTTTGTCATCCAAAACTTTTATCTTTAAATTTTCAGATATAGGTGTAGCCGCCTCTTTTGCAATCTCGTCTTGCGTTATATCAACAACCGTATTTCCGATATCTGATGTCTTGGTTGCAATACCCAAAGGCACATATTCAAAAGCTTTTATACTCGTATCCCAACGAATAATATCTCGCGCAATATAATCTCTGTCTTTTGCATCAGTTAAAAAAGAGGAAGGTCTAAAAAGCGGTACATAGAATATTACTATTGCAATAAGAACAGCTGCCGCCAGAACAGACTTAAGTTTTTTATTAAATTTTAAGGAAAATATAAATCCTCCTAAAAAGGCTCCCGAAAAACCGGTAAACATCATAAATCGCCATGGAAATTGAATATATGAAAGCGGAGGGATGCTGTCCCAAATTATCTTTGAATAATAAGACTGGATAAAAATTGAAAAGACAAACATTGCCAAAAAAACAAAATATATATTATCAATCGCTTTTTTCCTAAGTTTATAAAAGGAAACCAAAACAAGAGAAATGACTATAAGAATTAAATGAATTTTTCCAACTTCAAGCGAAAACCCGTCTAAGGGTCCTAGAATGGATCCTCCGTATCCCCATGGAGAATTTATAAATTGGCGAAGCGACACAAAATGCAGGCTGTAACTTGCAAGCTCGCGTGTTAGAAGATCCACCATAGTATATTTATTTTCTATTATTGCCGGTATCCAAAAGTAAGATGATAGCAAAAGCCCTAATACAGCTCCGAGAAAAACAGATAGTGCAAATTCTTTTTTATTTTTTGTTGTAAATAAAAGGTAAAGAAAAAATAATAAGACGGGGGGGATAGTCATCATCGCTATCAAATTATGTGAGAGAATTAGGCCCGCACCGATAAATCCCAGAATTGCAGTATTTCCAAGCGTCTGGTTTCTGGACACTCTTTCAATTGCCCAAAATAATGCGGGCACAAAAACAAATCCGAAGAATTCAGCCAATGCACCCCTTACATAGACATCAACGCTGTGGTAAGGAGCATAAGTATATAATACAGCTGAAATAAATCCCCCAAGCTCCCCCAGGAACCTCCTTGAGAATAAGTACATGAAAGAAGCAGACAAAATAAACCCGGAAGCAATCATAAGCTTTGTTGACGTGATAAAAGAAAATCCAAATAAAACAAAAATTTCGGCAAAATAATATGCAAATGACGGATAAAAGTTAAAAAACGGATAACCGTATCCAAATCCCAGATTTTGTGAAATTCTCGGGGGAATATGGCCTGATTCAAGCGCCAAATTCAACTCAAATAGGCGCGCGATCTGCTCATCGTCATGGATTGGAAAAAAACCGGGATTTAAAAGTGCCCAAATTGCAAAAAAGGTAACTGCGACTGTTAAAAAAAGAAATATGTTTTTCTTAAGTTTTTTCATGTCTTAAAAACCTTGACTTAATATTTCTAAGAGTTAAAAAACCAAGAATTGAAAGCGCGGTTAAACTAATTAAATCTGCCGCCATTCTTAGCGGAGTTTCCAAAAAAACTGCTTTAATATTGTGTTCTCCCGAAGAAAGACTAATATCCATTACTCCAGACTCATTATTATAATCTATGGGGATTTTTTCGCCGTTCTCAAACACTTCCCATCCCGGATAATAAATTGTATTTATTCGAAGTCTTGAGGAAGTATCAGAGCTTAAATCAAACTCAACCAGTTTTGAATTATGGAATAAATTATCAATTGCTGCTCTTCCTTCTAATATCTCAACTTTTTGATCAGGTCGCTTACTTGGATGGGTCTTTACCCACAGGGGCATTAGCTCATTAGACGAGGTGGTAGTTGCATCATTTGTTAAATAGAAACTGTCTCCGCGATCAACGAATTCCGAAGGCTTGGCCCATGGTAAATAAAGAAAAATTGCAAGAATTGCTAAAAAAAGAGTGCCATACTTTACGATTTTGTTTTTAGCCAAATATCCTATCAGAAAAGGTGTCAGAAATCCTATCTGCGAAAGAGCAGTCCAGGGAAAATTAATTTCCGAAAGAAGCGGGAGACTCCAAATAAAAAAAGAGGTGGGAAAAAGAAGAAATGTAAAAAATAAAACGCCTCCCAGGAAAAAAGAGGCTTTTATTTGATCCTCATCGGCTTTTATTTTTTTGATTTGATTATAAACTAATAATCCCAGAACTACTAACGATCCAAGAATAAAAGGCCAGCCTATTTGATAGGTAAAACCTGATTGTCTGTCTGTCGGAATTCCGTATCCAAAAGGCGAAAAAAGCGCATCTTTTACTGTTACAAAAAATTGACTTCTATCTGCTATTGGAACTTGGGAAAGCGCTATATTTCCTTTTTCAAAAAGCGCGGGAATCCAAAAATATGACGAGACAAAAATTCCAAAAAATCCAATAAAGGCAAATGTAGAAAGAACATGTCTTTTTTTAGTAATTAATAATGCAATAAAATAAATACCAAGGGTGATTGTAAAAAGAACTGCCATAATATTGTGCGACGTGATTAATGCGGCATAGGAGAGTGCGCCGATTATCCTGAAAATATTATTTTTTGGGTTCTCTATTGATTTTGAAATTGAATAAAAAATTAGAGGGAAAAGGACAAAGCCCAACGACTCCCCCACCGAACCCCTGACATATAAATCCACCATTCTATAAGGAAAATAAATATACAATACGGATGAAATAACACCGGCAAAATCATTTTTCCAAATAAATCGTGACGCAAGAAACATAAACAGTGCTGAAAAAGGAATTGTGAGAGCAAATAATAGCTTAATTGATCCAACCAACCCAAAACCTAAAAAATAAAACAAAATACCCACATAGTAAGGGAAGGGGTAAGCAAAATTAAACAAGGGGTATCCCCAGCCAAAGTTTAAATTACCGCTGAATCTTGGCGGAATCTGTAAGTCTCTGAGCTCGCGAAACATATCAGAGAGTCTTACAACTGCCCATTCTCCGTCATGAGTCGGAAAATATCCGCTTTTTAGATACGGTATTAGTAGAGGAAAAGATATAATTACTACAAAAAAAATTACTCCAATCCAGTATGTAATGTTTTTTCCCATCAAACTCTACTGTGTTATCTCATAAATTGATAAGTAGGTATTGTCAGATTTCTCAAATTTTTTTATTAATTTTAGAGGATATTCGTCGGGGTGGTCTCCCGGAAATTCGCATCCCGGGCAAGGCTGATAAAATACAAAGTAAACTGTTTCTCCGTTTCCTTTACTTAAGAGTTCTTCCGGAAACTGCTCAATCGGCCAATACCCTTTTATTTGAACGTTTTGGTTTTTGCTTAAGTAAATCTCATACGCATACGGTAGGAGTCCGAAAGTCCCCTGAGTCGCAATAAAAATTCTTTTGTCTTGCGCTTCTTTTTCAAAAAAATCAATGCTTTCAGAAATTCCCACGCCTGAGGGCCAATCAGTAATATATTGCCTTATATCAGCATCGGCTATTTTTGCGTCCTTAGAACTGAAAATAAAATCAAGTGAAATTTTTGCAGGGAAAAGCAGGAAGAAAAGAATAATCAAGCCGGAAATAACATATTTATTGTTAATTTTTCTGTTCTTAAAGAATTTATTAGACTTATCAATTATTTCTATAAGGCCGATTGAAACAAGAGGAATTAGCACTACCACCATAAATAAAATAAATCTAGGGAAAAGCACTCTTCCAAAAATTGCCAGAGCTGTAAATGGAAGAATAAAATATGCTAACAGTAAAAGTTTTTCCCGTGTATATTTTTTAATTGTTATAAGGCTAATAAATATTAGGAAGGCGAAAAAAGGAGTAAGGTATGTAAATAACCAATTTAACAAACCCTTTAAGTTTCCTTCCAGACTGCCAAACGGATTCTTAATCCACTCTGAAATTGGCGCAACAAAAATTGTGTTTTTCTCAGTTATTATATGGGCAAAAGGAGAAAGTTTTATAACATTTGATAAACCAAATGCAATCAAAACTGCAAAAAAAGCAAATAAAATCCATCTTATTATACTCATTTTCCAATTCTTGTCCTTAAAATCAAAAAGAAGAAGGGTGAGAGGAAGAAGGTATACGCTAAAAACTCCAGACGACTTAGTAAGCATTGCCCCTCCTATAGAAAACCCAAGCAAAAATGCCATATCAAGTCTAATTTTTCTAATTAGTAAAACTGCGAAATAGAGAGACCAAATTACAAAAGCCGATAGCAGACTGTCATAAAGAGCGAGCCTGTCATAAACTACTGCAAACGGGAAAACAATATATATAAGTACTGATAAAAATGCGGCTTTTTTACTTTTGAAAAGATAAAATGTTAATAAAAAAAGACCGGCCATTGTAAAAAGACCTGAGACAACTGAAACAAGCCTAAGAGAAAGAAGCGGTTCCTGAAATAATTTCAAAAACACCATTCCCGCCCAAATAAAGGAAGGCTGTTTTCCGTCAGTTAGTGAAATAAACCGCCAGTTGGCGTCATTTAGGGCAATTTGTGTCCAGCGCACATAAATTGCCTCATCTGTAAATATAGGAAAATTCAGAAGATTTGGCAGTCTTGTTGCAAAATACAAAAATGCCAGAAAAATTACAGATATAGCCTCAAATCTATATTTTGATATAAACCTAATAACTTTCACCTATTCGATTATACTAGAAAACAAAGCCTTCTTCTATCTACCCTTTGCGGATCAGATCTGCTAAGAAAAGTGGAATCAGCGGAATAACAATTCCCAAAACAGTCAGATAGTTTCGCATAGGAACCACTATCCCGTCCCATGTTCCAAAATATAAAAACGGAAGATATCTAAGAAGCAAACCCAGCGAAAAACCAATACTTGCTACAACAATATATTTATTGGGTTTAAGTAAAGCGATAAATGGAATCAGCCATAGAAAATACCACGGTTGAATTTCAAGCTGGGTTAAGGAGTATGCAATTCCTCCGAGGCTTAAAAGGACTATTGATAGGAAAAAATTGTTTTGGGAGAGATCTAATTTTTTGTGCGGAATCATACTAAACGCCATAGGTACAAGAATTACAGCTGTTGGAATTTTAATCAGAGCTGAGAAGACAACCAAAAAAATACCCAATATTTTGTGCTTTAGGATAAATAAAAAAATTCCCAGTAGTGCAAAAAATACCATAGCAATATCGTTATGGGATGATACTAAGCTTTCAATAATTACCAAAGGATTTAGGGCAAAAAGTGTTGCTCCAAACACCGAGTACTCAGGCCTTATTTTTTGTAAAGTTTTATATATAAGGTAGGCTGACCCCAGATAAAAAGCCGTTGCCAGTCCTTTAAAAAGAAAGAAAGTTAAAAGAAAAATGTTTACTCCTAAAAATGATAAAGGGGTGGTCAGAGCGAGCCAAAACGGGCCATAAGGATAGTATCTGTGTGTCCAACGCATAAAAGAAAGCATTGGATCTCCGGGAAAATCCAAAGCTTTATGAAAATAGGGATTTTGATTGTAAAAAGTGATTATTTTCGCATCAAAAATATAATTAAAAAGATCGTATGAAAACGCATTGTAGGAAAATGTAAGTAATACGCCTGTTGTAAAAACTATTATCGCAAGATCCTTCTTGTTTATTCTTTTTCTGTAGGCTTGATACAAAAAATAAATGTAGTAAGAAAACATCAAAATAATCAAAAACAAGAATAAAACAGCAGAAACAGGCCTATTAAAATACCCAACCTGCTGAAAAATTTTTTGAACTGTCTGAAAAATTGAGACTTGTGAAAGAGTAAGAGATAAATCAACCTGTGTGAATGAATAAAAAAACAGTCCCAATATTATCACAAGATATGAGTAATTTAGCACTTTTTGCAATTTCATATTTTATATTTTCCACCCAGTTTGTTCGCTGAGATTCTAACAAGGTCTATAAGCCCGTTTATTGAATCATTAATTGGATTCACCCGTCTTGTCTCAACATAAAGCCATTCAACCGGTACTTCTTTTATCTTATAATTCATTTTTGTTGCCAAATACAAAAGCTCCACGTCAAAGCCTGCTGTGACATTAGATCCCTTAATCTTAGAAAATCCACTGTGCAGATTATTTATTTTCTTAAATAATTTATTTGCAGACTCATTTGTAAACATCTTAAATCCGCACTGAGTATCCTGAATCTGATAAATGCCTACCATGACTTTTCTAAGATATACCATTCCCCAGGACATAATTTGACGCGAGAATGGCGAGCCGCGTCTTGTAGAATTTCTGGAACCGATCACAACGTCATATCCTTGATCAAAAAACGGCAGAAGTTTTTCAGTCTCCTCAATCGGTGTTGCCTGATCCATATCCGTAAATAACCGAATTTCCCCGCTTGACTCAAGCATTCCGCGTGTTACTGCTCCTGCTTTTCCAAGGTGTGAGGATTTGATTTGCCGAAAGCTTTTATTTTCACTCACAAATTTATCAACAAATTCAGCTGATCCGTCATCTGAGCCGTCATCAACAATTAATACTTCCCAGGAATATTTCTGCCGAGAGAGATAGTGATCAATCTTATCCAAGACTCCTTTTCGAAGGTTTGGCATTTCATTGTATGAAGGGATTACAACAGAAAGATAAACTTTGCGCTCCACAGCTAGATTATACTAGAACAGTACTGATCAAACAAATAACTATTGATTTTTATTCAGATTGTTTTATAATGCCCATTGTGAAATTAGAAATTGAAAACGCAAGACCAGCTATACCGAAAGAGTCACCAAAACCAAGGGAGGTGCCTGAAATCCCTAATCCGGTAAATCCTCCTACGCCTACCCCTAAGCCTGTGGAGGCTCCCCCTCAAAAAGTACCTTCAGAGAAGCCTCGCACACCTGTTCCAGTATAGTTTTTTTATGTCAAGAGAAATTTATTCGCTTTTACCAGAGTATCTCTCCCAAAATGAAAATGTAGTTTTTGCTATGGAGGCAAATGGTTTTAGCTTTGAAGATGGTAGTTGGAGTTTTGATCCACATCATCTAGAAGCAATAGCTAGCAACTTTAAACCACAAGTAGTTTCGTTCTTTGGCCCAAGCATTTATAATCCAACCTTCTTTTATAGACTACCTTATCCAAACCCTGATACTCAAATTGAAACTAGAGAGGATACTAGAGAGGAATTGTTTTTTAATAGCGTAAACCAAGAATCTGTAATTGAAATGATTGACAAATACAGATCTATAGATTTAGCTCAAGCTGAACGAATCGCATATATGTTTGGGGGTTTAATTAGACATTTGATGAGTACTGGAATGAAGCAAGAAAAAATTAGTAAAAGAGTAGATTTCGCAGCAAAAATGACAAAAATGGGTGAGGGGAAAAGTGGAGAAGCTATAGCCGGCAGTATGGCTATGTATATACTGTCAAACGGAACCCGAGAGGAAGATAGAGCTTTTTCAGGATGGATATATCACATGTCTGATGCTATAAAAGATGATCCTATTGATCCGCGACAAACTGAAGAATTAGGACTTTCTCAAATAGCAAGACTAAGAGGATTTATAGATAGAATAAATGGACAACAACCAAGAGAATTATCAATTTCTAGCGATAGCTTGGAAATATTCAACGGATTCCCTACAGTTGGAGCGGAATTTCATCTACCCCTGGAAAGAGCTACAAGCGGAGGAACTCTTTGGAAACGCCTTGCGCTTCTTAATATGTCCCAGTATCAAGAAGGTAGCTATATTCAACTATCAAGGAATGATAGAGGTGTGTTGGAAATCAGGATGAATCCCTCTGTTTATCCCGTTACAATAGCAAACTGGGAACACATAAAACTTCTTATTCCAGAACTTCAAAGTGCTTTTTTTACTGTCACGTTTAACAGGGCTGGAGAGCAAGATGAAAATTTTGATTGGGCAAAACAGACTGATCCTGCACTGATTAAAAGATTAAAAGCTCTAGGAATGCTTTCGTATGCAGCTATTTATGAGAATATTCCACCCCAAAATAGAGGAGAGGAAGTGAATTTCGGCTCGTCATATCTTGGACAAACAATTAGAGTTAACGATGGCGAATATGACTTTAGTGGTGTCTGGGGAGGAAAAGAAGGAGGTCATGGACAACTCGGAATGTACATAGGATTTGGAGGAAATTTTCCACATGTTGCATACTACCCTTCAATGGCACTTGCAAATGAGGATATGCTGGATCAAATAAATGATGATCGCATTTTAACAAGAACCACACGCTTGTCTCATGCTTTGGCTGTACCTCCGAATAAAAGAATTAAACTTTTTAATGACGCTGATGAATTTATTCAAAACGATGATCGTCTTAGAATAGCTTCTGCAACGGGGAGAAAAATATTAGCTGCACTATCAGTTTAGTAAGGTTTATAGTCAATTTGTTTTCATAAACTTTATAAGATAAAATACGAATTACGCCCCTGTCGTCTAGCGGTTCAGGACACCTGGTTCTCATCCAGGAGATCACCGGTTCGAATCCGGTCAGGGGTAC
>CAZFNO010000021.1:0-8738 GCA_964520695.1 uncultured Gammaproteobacteria bacterium
TGTTTTTTATCAAATACACCTTTTGCAAAATTTTTTTTAAGAGAAAGCCTGAATCCGTCTGTTGCAACGAGTCTTACCCCCTCTTCCCCCTCTTCTTTTTCAATAAAAACACCTGATAGCGCCGGTCTTCCAATGTCCTGGGACGCAGCAAATAAAACTCCCAGCAAGTCTTTACCCAGTTCTTCTTTTTCAAAAACAGCCTTTTTTTCTCCCCTTTCCTGGTAAAGAGAGGGGAATTCCTCCGGCGGGGTTGTTGAAAAATTCGTTTTTTGCCCTCCTGATGTAAGAACTAGTTTTCCTTCTTTTTCAGCAAGATCTACTTTTTCGTGGCCTAGGTTAGTTATAATCTCAGAAAAGGTTCTTGCGCTAACCGCAACGCTGCCTTCCTGTTTAATTTTGGCGGGAATTTTTGTTTTTATTCCAATCTCAAGATCTGTTGCTGTTATAAAAAGCCCTTCTTTTTTTGCAACAAACAGAAAATTTAGTAGTATTGGAAGCTGGGATCTTTGGGAAACTGCGTGTTGGGTAAAAGAAACAGATTTTTTTAAGTTTTCTAGAAGAATTGTTACTTCCAACATATATAATTATTTGTAGTTGTAGTAGGTTAACAGGAAAAGTGTAAAAAAGCAACAACCCGAGCCTCTTAAAAATGTGGATAACGTGTTTATAAAAATGTTTAAAATATGTTTATATCCAAGAAGGCGAAAAAAAACGTTTAAAAAACACTAGTTATCAACAGGGTTATTAGCAAATCCGCTTATTCCCAACGCTTCCTCGGAAAAAAACTTTTCAGACAAAAGCCTTTCAATCTTATCAACCCCGTGTATAACCGTCGTATGGTCACGACCCCCTAATAGATCTCCAATTTCAGAAAAAGTTAAACCGCCGTGTTTTTTAAGCACAAACATGCAAACATGCCTTGCCCTAACAATTCTTGCATTTCTTTTTTCACCCCTGATTAGGGTGGGCTTAATCCCATAAAAATCACAAACATTTTTTATTGCATCCTCGGGGTAAAAATTTTTCTTCAAAATCCCATTTACAGAAAGAGCGCTTTTAGCAAGAGACGGTGAAATCCCCTCCTCACGTGAGGCCGCCTCTGTCATTACCCGCAAAAGCAAGCCTTCAAGCTCTCTGGTGTCCTTGGTTTTTTCGGCAATAATTTTTGCCGTTTCAATATCCAGATTAAAGTTGTATTTCTTGGCTTTAGTTAAAAGAATTGCGCACCTCAGCTCAAAATCAGGAGACTCAATATCAACCGTAAGGCCTCCGGAAAACCTTGATATTAGTCTTTTTTCAACCTTTTTAAGTTCCCCGGGGTGTCTGTCAGATGTTAAAATTATTTGTGACCCCTTATCCACCAGAATATTGAATGTATGGAAAAGCTCTTCCTGCACCCTTTCTTTTCCGGCTACAAATTGAATATCATCTATCATCAATAGATCTAAGGACCTGAAGCGAACCTTCATCTTTGCTGTTTCATTTCCCCGTATTGCCTCAACCACTTCGTTTGTGAATTCCTCGCTCGTAATATAAAGTATTTTTTTATCGGGCGACTTCCCATATACATCATTGGCAACGGCGTGCATGAGGTGTGTTTTACCAACTCCCACCGGGCCATAAATAAAAAGAGGGTTGTATGATGTGCCAATTTTTTTGGAAACAGTCTGACTTGATACATAAGCAAGCTGATTGGTTGTGGAAACGGCAAAATTCTGAAACGTAAAATCAGGCCTCACTCTGGGAATGTGACTAACAGGCCTTTTCCCTTCTTTGGCTGATGAAAAAAGAGGGCCCGGGACTTCATTTGAAAAACCTGACGAGATACCATTTGATTTAGGGACAAAGATCAATTTATTTCCTCTTCCGGTATTTTTATCCAGAGCGTCTTTTATGATTTTATAGAACCTTTTATTTAAAAGGTCAATAATCATAGATGAGGGCGCGGCAATTGTTGCAACGTCTCCCTCAAGCGACATCAGATGTGTGCCTTTAAATAAGGTTAAAAAATTAGCACCGGATACTTCTGTTTGAATCTCGGACAGGATATTTTTCCACAAGATATCAACGTTTTGTGACATAGGTCAATAAAAAAGTTTATCAGACAAGAGTGCAAATGTGTCAATATAACAAAAGTGCATATAACCATGTCTTTTTTTACCAATTTTTAAAATCCCAATTTTTTGATACAATGAAACCTAGCGTTAAGGGTAAAGGGTAAAGCGTTAAGCTAATTTTTAAACTTCCCCTTCACCCTTTCCGCTTTACCCTAATCAAAGTGGAAAAACTAAGAAAACTTAAAAAAATAAAAAGAAAAAGAAAACACGGGTATCTTGTAAGATCAAAATCTAAGGGCGGAAAAAAAGTTATTTTAAGAAGAATTAAAAAAGGCAGAACAAGAATTGCGGTTTAATGCTTAAAAAACCCAACAGGCTTAAAATTGTTAAGCTTAAAAATCCAAAGGTAATTTCTGCAAATTACTTTAGTATTAAAGTCGTTAAGAATAATATGAATGAAAGCAGGTTCGCGTTTGTTGTTTCGAAAAAAATCGATAAGAGAGCGGTTATAAGAAATTCTCTTAAAAGAAAATTAAGGTCTTGCATTGAAGAAGTTTTTGATAACATAGGTGGTGGATGGGATTTTGTCTTTTATCCAAAGGCCAGCTTATTAAATACGCAAAGAGGCCAGGCGTTAAAGGAATTAAAAGACGTTTTTCAAAAATACGGATTTATTCAAAAATGAAAGCAACAGCGGTAAATATTATTAAAATCTATCAAATATTTATATCTTTATTTTTAAAAAGCATTCTCGGTGTTCCCCTTTTCTGCAGATACGAAATTACATGTTCGGAGTATACAAAACAGCAAATTTTAAAAAGAGGTGTTCTTGCAGGGGTTTTTATAGGACTTCAAAGAGTGCTAAAATGCAACCCGCTTTATAATCCTAAAAAAAGTCTTGGACTGAAAGGGTACATTAAATAATGGGAATATTTGATGCTTTGATAGTAAACCCCCTGATAAATATTTTGGTAGCTAATTATAAGGTTCTTTCATCAATTGGCCTTCCATACGCATTTGGGTTTTCCATAATAGGACTGACAATTGTAGTGAGAATTATTTTATATCCTTTAATTTCGTCACAACTTAAAACCTCAAAAAAAATGCAGGGGCTCTCGCCTCACCTATCAAACATTAAGGAACTTCATAAAGGCGATAATAAAAGAATTCAGCAGGAGACAATGAAGTTATACAAAGAACATGGAGTTAATCCTGCGGCCGGGTGTTTACCCGTCCTTATTCAGCTGCCTGTTTTTTTTGGCCTTTTCTCTGTGCTTAATAACATTGTCAGGAAAAATCCGAAAGAGCTGGTCGAATACATAAACAGCGTTGTTATAACACCTCTTCATATTCAGTCGGCATGGGACCCCACTTTTTTTGGAATTCAATTAGGGCTTAGCCCAAAGGAATTTATCGCTACCATGCCCCTTATTGCAATTGCAATTCCTCTTATAACCGGAGTTCTTCAGTTTATCCAGTCAAAGATGATGTTCTCCTCTCCTCCGGCTTCGTCCATCGGTTCAAAAAAGAATGATGACTTTGCAGCAGTTTTTCAAAAACAAGCGGCGTATATATTTCCAATTATGATTGGATTCTTCTCCTTCACTTTTGTAGTCGGACTATCGCTTTACTGGAATAGTTTTACAATTTTTGGTATTATCCAGCAATATAAAATTGCGGGGTTAGGAGGGCTAGAAGGACTATGGCAAAAAGCAAAGAAACAACTAAACAAGTAATAGCCGATTTTTTTAAAAGACTCGGGCTTGACATTCCGCTAAAAGTAAAAGAAAACGACGAGTCAATAGACGTAGTAGTTGAGCCGGAGGACCCGGGGCTTATAATCGGCCATCACGGAGATACACTGGATTCACTTCAGCTTATAATCTCATTAATAATGGCTAAAAAAACAGGAAAATTTAAAAGAGTGACTCTTGAGGCGGCAGATTATAAAAAGAACAGATCGGAATATTTAAAGAGCTTAGCTGATCAGACGCGGGAAAGAGTGCTTCAGGATAAAAAGGAAGTGTACCTGCCGGATCTAAAACCCTGGGAGAGAAGAATTGTTCATCTTTATTTTCAGGATGACAAAGAAGTTTACTCGGAATCGGTTGGTGAGGGGAAAGAAAGAAATCTTGTTATAAGACCAAGATAACCGCCTTCAGCATTTCAGAAAACTCAGAAAACTCAGATTGCCAGAGCATCAGGTAATCAGAAAGTCAAAAATCCGGAACTCCGAAATACTGATTATCCGAAAACAACTGATACACCGAGTATTCCGAGTTTTCCGAACGTGGTACAATAACTTTTGAATTGCAATATCTTAATTATAATCAAACGTCAAAATAAAAGGGAAAATGACAGGAAAAATTATTAGAAGATTGTGATTTTAGCTGATTTTTACTATAAATATTATAAGAATTGCATTGCAAATGAATCAAACAAATACTCTTAATATCTATACAGACGGCGGGTCAAGAGGTAACCCCGGAGAAGCGGCTTTGGGAGTATATATTTTAGATAGTCAAGAACAAGTTGCGGCAGAAATTGGAAAAAGGTTAGGAGTTGCCACTAATAACGTTGCAGAATATAGTGCTATTCTTGAGGGACTTAGCTGGGTATTGCAAAATAAGAAGAAGATTCCCGGTCTTTCAAAAATTAATTTTTTTATGGATTCCCAGCTTGCTGTCTCCCAACTTAAAGGTCTATATAAAATAAAGAATGCAAGGCTTAGAGATCTTATTTTTGAGATAAAAAAGAAAGAGGCGGAGATAGGCCTCCCAATTGCCTATTCATATATTCCAAGGGAGAAAAATAAAAACGCAGATATGCTTGTAAATGAAGCTCTGGACAGAAAAATATAAGTTGGATAAACTAAAATTAATCTCAGAAAGCTCGGAAAACTCTGTGAACCGGATATTCTCAGAGGATCAGTGTTTCAGAGTTCCGGATCTCTGATCTTCTGATTGTCTGATTATTCCGGCAATCTGAGTAATCATCTGAGTGTTCCGGATTATATTTACTATTTGATTTTTACTATTTAATATGGCTTTGCCTGCCCTTAAAACAGAAGAAGACAAAAAGCTCTATCCGATATTAATAGTTGATAAGATAGGAGTACTGGGACAGTCCCTTGCGTTTAGCCTTTCAAAGGATTTTTTGGTTGTTTTGGCTTCAAGATCAAAACCGGATGAGAAAAGCAACAAAATTATTCACATCCCGTTTAAAAGAAGAATTCCTCAAATTCCCGATAATAAATACAAAAAAATTTTTATAGTTGACGACGGAGATACGGTTACAAGAGAATCCGTCGAGTCTTTTATAATTAAAGCAAGAGAAGACGACGCACCCCTTTATTTTATAGGAAGTATTAGAAATCCGGATATAGAAAATTCTGAAGATATCACTTCGTCTTATTCAAAAGCAAAAATTCTTATTTTTGGAGATCTTTTTGACAGAAATATTTTTTTTGACAAAAACATTTCAATGAATAGATTTATTATTGAGGCAAGAAAGAATAAAAAGATAAACGTTGAGGGAAACGGCCTTATATTATCTTATCCTATGTCCTTTTTAGATACAGTAAAGCTGATTGTTAAAGCATCATATCTTGAGATCCCGCAAAAAACTATACTTTTGTTTTATCCGCATCCCATAACCGATATTTCGCTTGCTAACACTTTTAAAAAAATCGATCCGGACATAAAGGTAGATTTCATAAGTGCAGGGGAAGATAAAAAAATATATATACCCAAAGACGCACAGCACGCAATAGGAAAATATAATTTGGAGGAAAAAATTAAAGAGCTGGATTTGGCAAGCGATGAAAACAGACAGCTCAAAATTATTTCAAAATTTCAATCTGAGAGAAAAATTATATTTGCTCCGGTTCTTTTGACTCTGCTTCTTTTGTCTTTTTTAATCCTTCTTCCGCTCTTTACAACATCAGCCTATTTATACTTTGCCCAAAAAGAATTAATGGGGGCGGTTTCAAAGGCTGAAGAAGGAGATATTGAAGAAGCACAAAAAAAAGCAAATAATGCAAAGTCGCTTTTTGCAGTATCTGAAAAAACACTTACACCCCTGATTTTTGAAGCTCAAATTATTGGCAGAGAAAATGAAGTCTCATATCTTAAAAATAAGGCAGAAGGCGGAAAAAAGATTTCGGATGCCGCAATAGATTTATTAAAAGGAGCGGAGCTGTTCAAAGAGGTTTTAAGAGGTGTTTCAACCGATCCTAAGAATGACTTTGTAAAATCAATCAATCTTATAAGAAATTCTATCTCGCTTGTTATGGCAGCTGAAGCGGAAAATCAAATTCCAAAAGAACTTTTTCCCAAAATAAATAATCTCAAGCCTTTTATAGATTTGGTTTCAAATTCTTCCCTGGCTCTTCCCGAAATAATGGGCTTTGAAAAAGAAATGAACTATCTTATCCTATTTTATGACAATACAAATTTTATGCCCTCGGGGGGGAAAATAGAGGCATATACTCAAGTTAAGATAAGAAACGGAAAAATTTCACCGCTTAAATTAGAAGATGCCCAAGTGATAGATAACTTGATTAAATCGGAAAACATAGTGCCCCCATTTTTTATCAGGAGATATATTTCTGAGTCGCTTTCATTTCAAAACAGCGGATCGTCTCCTGATTTTTCCCTAAGCGCAAAACAATCATCTTCAATTTTTAATCTTGCAAAAAATCAGAAAGTGGACGCAGTAATCGGGTTTAATTATGAGTTTTTGAAAAACATTGCAAATGGATTAGACGGTGAAAATTCTTTGAGCGAAAGTAAAGTTTATGGGAAAGCCTTAAAAGAAAACGCGCCAATAAGTGTTCTTTCTTCTGTACTTGATTTGGTTAAAACCGGAAAAGATATTTCATATCTGAAACTTTCCGAGATGGTAGGAAAGTCTATCACGGAAAAACATTTAATATTTGCATTCAGCGATTTATCCCTAGAGAGTCTATTTTCCGCAAACGGCTGGTCCGGATCAATTTGGGACCAGAGAAAGGAAGAGAGAGGAACTGTTAATGATTATCTTGGCATAATAGAATCAAGCATCAGAGCCAATAGAGTAAATGCGGATATTTCAAGGAGTATTTCAAAAAAAGTTAGCATTTCGGGGAGCGGCGAAGTTACAACAGAGATTATAATTTCCTATAAAAACAATAGCAGCAAGCAGGGAGTGGGGGGGGAATACAAAAATTACCTGCAGATCTTAGCTCCTAATGGATCTTTACTGCAATCTGTATCAATTGACGGTAAAAAGACTGAAACGATTGAAGCTATAACAAACCCAAGCTTATACGAAACGAGAAATTTTAATCCTCCAAAAGAGCTTGAAGTTGACGAGGAAAAAATTAATTCAAAGACAAGCTTTGGACTCTTGCTAAGCATTGAGTCGGGAAAATCAAAGACAGTTAACCTTTCGCTTAAACTTCCAAATAAAATAACCCCGTCTCAAAAAGAGATTAATTATTCGCTTAAGATATTTAAGCAGGCCGGAATGGTGTCTTTTCCATTTGAATTAAGTTTTGATTTATCCAATAAATTTTCGATCGTAAGAAAAGCAAAAAATCTCAATATGGTAATTACTAAAGATGAAGAAGCCGACTTTATAATTTCTCAAAAATAAAAAATTACTTCCAAAATCTAATTTTTAGGTCCGATTAGAATCTCCGAAAATCTGATTTGAATATAATGCGCTTAGGTAAAAGAAACAAAAATTTGATAAAATCAAGAAGTTATAAATGGAAATTGTTTTTATAATTCTTACAATTTTAGGCTTATCTCTTTTTGAAATAATCACCTCAATTGATAATGCAGTAATCAACGCCGAGGTCCTCTCCGGTATGGGACAAAAAGCAAGGCGCTTTTTTTTGACTTGGGGTTTTTTCTTTGCTGTTATAGTAGTTCGGGGAATTCTTCCGCTTCTTATAATCTGGGCAGCTATTCCGAGCCTCGGGCCGTTTGAAGTTCTAGGTGCGACATTTAGCTCGGGGTTTGCTAAAGAAGCTATAGAGGAAGCATCGCCTGTTCTTCTCATGGGGGGAGGAGTATTTCTTATATTTCTTTTTTTTAATTGGCTATTTTTAGAACCCAAAAATTTTGGTCTTAGAGCTGAGGCATTCTTCCAAAAACAAGGTGCTTGGTTTTTTGCAGTGATTGCTATAATCCTACTGATAATTGTTTGGTTTTCGCTAAAAATTTATCCATTTATAGCTTTTTCAGCTGTTGTGGGCTCAACTGCTTTTTTTATAATCCACGGATTTAGGGGTTATGCCCAGGAAAAAGAAAAAACGCTTCTTTCTAAAAAAAGCAATATTTCCGATATCTCAAAAGTTGCTTATTTGGAGGTTTTAGATGCCACATTTTCAATAGACGGGGTGATTGGCGCATTTGCATTTACTCTTTCAATCCCTCTAATTTTAATTGGAAACGGAATTGGGGCATTGGTTTTGAGAAAATTAACAATTTCAAATATTGATAGAATTAAAAAATATAAATTCTTAAAAAACGGCGCTATGTATTCTATATTATTTTTGGGAATGATTATGATAATTGATGCGTTCGGTATTCATATACCTGTTTATATTTCACCAATTATTACTTTTGGAATCGTAGGACTTTTCTTCTATAAATCAAAGGTAGATTTGGATAAAATGGGAGAAGATATAAA
>CAZFNO010000021.1:8838-11896 GCA_964520695.1 uncultured Gammaproteobacteria bacterium
CTTCATTTCGGACACGCAATGTATGTAGTTGAGGATATTCTTGTTCGATTTAGAAGGATGATGGGCGATAGTGCTCTTTGGCTGCCTGGTGCAGATCATGCAGGCTTTGAAACGCAATTTGTTTTTGAAAAACACTTACAAAAACAAGGTAAGTCTCGATTTGATTTTGAAAGAGAAGATTTATACAGGCAAATTTGGAATTTTGTTCATGAGAATAGACCTATCATGGAGAATCAATTAAGGCGCCTTGGTTTTTCTCTTGATTGGAAAAGAAGCAAATTTACACTTGACCCTGATGTAGTCAGGATAGTTTATAAAACATTTAAAAGGCTTTACGAAGAAGGCTTAATTTACCGGGATCTAAAACTTGTTAATTACTGTACATATGACGGGACTTCATTTTCTGATCTGGAAGTGGTTCATAAAGAACAAAAAGACCCGCTTTATTATATGAAGTATGGCCCTTTTGTTTTGGCAACGGTAAGACCAGAGACAAAATTCGGCGATACAGCAGTAGCTGTCCATCCGGATGATAAAAGATACAAACAATATATTGGCAAAGAGATTGAATTTGATAGCTTGATAGGGAAAACACGGCTTATTGTCGTAGGTGACGGCGCGGTTGACAAAGATTTTGGAACAGGAGTTGTTAAGGTAACGCCCTCTCATGATTTTACGGATTTTGAAATAGGTAAAAGACACGGATTGGAAATGCGCCAAGTTATTGGTTTTGATGGAAAACTTACCAATCTTGCCGGAAAATATAAAGGTCTAAAAGTTAAAGAGGCAAGAGAAGTTGTTGCCAGGGATCTTGAAGAGGCGGGGCTTTTGGAAAAAGTTGATGAAAATTATACTCATTCTATTGCCACCTGTTATAAATGCGGGAGAGTTCTTGAGCCTTTGCCTCTGGAGCAATGGTATGTAAAAGTTTCCCCACTTGCCAAAAAGGGAAAGGAAACAATAAGAAAAGGAAAAATAAAATTCATTCCTAAAAGATTTGAAAAACAAGCTTTGATGTGGCTTGATAATTTCCATGATTGGAATATTTCAAGACAAATAGTATGGGGAATTAGAATTCCTGCCTGGAAATGTAAAAACGATCATTGGATTGTCACAGAGGGAGAAACTCCCAAAAAATGCCGGAATTGCAATAGTAAAAAATTAACCCGGGATACAGACACTTTTGATACCTGGTTTTCTTCAGCTCAATGGCCATACGCTACTCTTCAGACTACTTATCAAATGCCTAAAATGGGCTTTCATGAGGACGTTGTTCCACAGGTGCTCAATGGGAAAACAAAAACATATCGTCTAAAAGATCATAGTTTTAAGGTAGGAGAGAAGGTTCTGTTTAAAAATACACAAGCAGGAAGCTTGTTTGGTTACGGAATCATAACAGAGGCGAAAGAGACGAAAATTGAAGACATTGACTATAAAGATAAAACACACTTCAAAACTTATGATTCGTTGGAAGAATTGATGGATTCTTTTAAACTAAGAAATCCGGATAGAGAAGTTATTCCTAAAACAAAAGCCTATCTTTACTCATATGAGTTTCATTCACTTGAAGAACTTGGAAAAATATCAACTGATTTTGACAGGTTTTATCCAACATCAGTTATGGAGACAGGGTATGAGATTTTACCGTGGTGGGTTTGCCGGATGATTATGTTAGGGCTGTATATAACAGGAGATGTACCATTTAAAACAGTTTATTTACATGGAATGGTAAGAGACAAAAAAGGCCAGAAAATGAGCAAAAGTAAAGGAAATGTAGTAAATCCACTGGAGATGGTAGATAAATATTCAGCAGATGCAGTTAGGATGGCATTAATTTTCGGAGCATCAGCCGGAACAGATTTGTCTTTGTCTGAGGACAAAATCAGAGGAATGCGCAATTTTGCAAATAAACTTTGGAATATTGCCCGTTTCATAAACACGAAACGGGAAACTCTAAATCCGAAATCCGAAATCCGAAACGATCAGACAATTGAACAATTGAATAATATTGCAAAAAACACAGCTGATAAAAAAATAATTTCAGAAACTGAAAAATTAATCGAGCGAACAACAAAACACTTAGAGAAATTCGAATTTAATTTGGCGGCAGAAGATCTATATGAATTTATCTGGCATGAGTTTGCAGACAAGTATATCGAAGATGTAAAAAATCGAGTAAACGAAGACTCATTCTTAGTTCTTAATTCATGCTTCATTATTCAATTGACTCTTCTTCATCCATTCATGCCTTTTATTACCGAAGAGTTAGTCGGTAATATATCGGGAAATAATCGGTTATTAATAACAGAGCCGTGGCCTGCAAATTCGTAGCAAATAGTAAAAAGTAAATAGCAAACATTTTCAGAATACTCAGATGGTTACTCGGATTGCCGGAAAATCAGACAATCAGAGGCTCAGAAATCCAATCTCTGTAACACTGATTTTCTGAATATATCTGGCATACTGAGCTTTCCGAGTTTTCTGAACAGGGATACGAGCGACAGGACCCCGAGCAATAATAATTATGAAGTTTAGAAACACAAAGACAAAAAAAACATACAAAAAGGCAAGGCCTCAAAAGCCCCAAAAATTCCCGAGGAATTACCGAATAATTCCCGAGCAATTCAAGAGGGAAGAGGTTCTGTTTATAATAGGAATTTTTATCATATTTGCCGCAATTTTAATTATAAGTTCCGATTTATATTTTAATATTAAAGAACAAAAAAGAACGACAGATGAAAAAATAAGAATTATAAATGAAATAAGTTTCTGGCAGAGCATTGCAAGGGAGCGCCCAAATTACCGGGATGCATATTATAACCTGGCGCTTTTAAATTATGAGCTTAGAGATTTTGAGAATGCTCGCAATAATTTAGAAAAAGCATTTAGCTTTGACCCAAATTTTGAGAAGGGAAGAGAGCTGGAAAAACTGCTGAACAGTTTTTAATTTCTAATTCCTAATTGACCTAATTAACCTAAAATTTTGGAATTTGGGAAATTGGAGATTTGTTTAGAAATTAGAGCAATTAGAACAATTAGGTTAATTCAATAATTATTC
>CAZFNO010000022.1:0-4921 GCA_964520695.1 uncultured Gammaproteobacteria bacterium
CTTTCACAATAGGGTTTACGTCTCTGGGGTCTTTTGCTTTATCAAAACCAGTTATGTGGTAGTAACCTTTTGGGTGTTTGAACCTATTTGTAATTGTAAGCGAGCGGTTTTGTTGTAAACGTTTTAGGTTCATTAACCGTTCTTTTGTGTGGCGATTTTGTATTGAGCTATAAATTATATAACCGATAAAATCGGGTAAAAATAGTTGCGGGTCAATTTTTTCATCACCAATTCTAAAGTCCTCATAAAATTTCCTTGCGTTATGTTTGTTAATATCACCCCCATAAGAGTGATACTTAATAAATGGGTGGTCTCTTATCCATTCTTTAGGTGTGTAAATGCCATAGTTGGGGTTTAACTCGCTTACGGTAAGTATCATTGTAGCTTGTATCAAGCGAATAAATTTATTGGGTTGGTTTTGTGTATCTAAAATGTGGTGTAAGCGCCAGCTATCGTTCTTAATATGAGTGTAAACATAATCAAATTGAAAAAACTTTTGCCATTCAATAAATAGCTCGGTGTACATTACAAATTTTGAATAATCACCAACGCTATAATTTTTTAATTGATTAAGGTAAAGTCTAATATCCTTGATATAACTTGGTTGTAATTGTGTTTTCGTTGCCTCAATTGAGGCTTCGGCACGTCGTATCGTCTCGGTTTTGTGATAGTTGACCCAATCATCACTACCACCACTTAAATCGTATAAAAAAGCAGTGTACTTAATTTCGGGCTTTTTACCAATGTATTTTAATATCCGCTCTCGTTGGTCTTTTGTTAAATTTTTACCTTTTACTCCAGTAAAACCATTTGGGTAAACAGTAGTCATAAAAGCGTAAAATTTAGCCCATTCACTATCCGTAATAGTTACCAAAGTTACTATTCCAAATTTTTCACCCTTAGGGTCTCTAAAGTCCCCAGTTTCATCAACTGCTATAATCATATTTAATATATCCCGCTGGCATTTGTTTTAAAGCCTATAACGTTTGACATAAACGTATAGGTTAAAGTATAATACCCACACGTTTTTATAAAAGGAGGTGACAAAAATGCCAGAATTTGAGCAAAGTAATTATAATCGCGTTGAGAGAGAATATCCACGCTTTGTATCCGATAGAGAGAGGGCGAGAAGAATTTCAAGCGATAAAATAAACCCAAACGAAGTGGTTGAGGCAAAAGGGCTTTTTAACGCTTTGGACGGCACAACCCACTCAAGCGAGGCAATAGCCGATTTAGCTAGTGAGAGATACTTACAGGGACGGGAAGGCGACCTGTCAGTTGCACCTACAGAAGGCGGACTTTTTAAGGGAGGCGACTGGAATGACTAGGCAACCGAAGCGGAGGCAAGGGTTGCGAGTGAGCGTTATCAAGCAAGTCTACAAAGTAGACCGAGAGGTACAAGGTAATTTGTAAGTGTTGTTATATAAGTGATTAAAACTTGCTCTGTAAAATTAGGGCGAGTTTTTTGGTGCTAATTAAGCTATAATTACCTCGCAAGAAGGAGTGCTGGTTTGACTTGTGGGGCAATAGTTAGTTTTTCTAAAAAGTTTTTATAATAAGTTCCAACATAGTCAACTAGGCACCGCCGCGTCAAACGCGGCTGGAACGTTTGACGTTCCGCTCGTCGAGTCACAGCTTCGTGTTTTCATCCCGATTAAATCGGGATTTCAACTTTTTGCTGGACTCTCCTCTTCAATCTTGCCTGATGCGGATTGAGAAAGGGCGAAATATTAGACTTCGTAGGTGTAGATTTTGCCTCTTTCGTGCTCAAATGATGACATCTGAACAGGAGTCATTTTTTCAAAATAGCGCCTGATGGGGCGCAATGAATTTCCTGATGCGCAGATAAAAATTACGTCATGTTGCCAGATATTCGCAATTATTTCTTTCAAAAACTCCAAAACTCTCTCTTCCACCTGTTTTAAACTTTCACCTCCCGGAGGGGGAGTATCATATCCTCTGTGCCATTTAGGGTACTCCTTAGGATAAAGGGAGGCTGTCTTTTCCTTGCTTTTTCCAGTCAGATCTCCATAATCGCGTTCTCTAAGGCGGGGGTCTGCAACAACCAATTCCGTACCTTCGTGAGGCTCAAGAACAATTTCAAGCGTTTTCTTGCACCTTTTGTTGGTGGCAGTGTATGCTTTTGTGACCTTCTCGTTTTTCAGTTTGTCCCGTATTTCTTTGGCTTCTTCTATTCCTGAGGGAGTAAGGTCGGGGTCTCTTTTGCCTGAGAAAATTTTATTAAGATTATCTGTTGTCTGTGCGTGCCTAAACAAGAAAATGCGTGCCATTTTCCTTAGTATACAGTATTGGGTATTATGTATTAAGTATGAAACTTTTGGACATTCTTTTTCCAAAATACTGCGTTAATTGCAAAAGAGTGGGGGATTATCTATGCGCCAATTGTTTTTCCCGGCTTTCATATGATACCAAAAATATTTGTTTATCCTGCGGAAAACCCTCTTATAACAGCCTGACTCATCCCAAATGCCGGGGAAAGTATCGAATTGACGGCGCGTTTACGGGTGTTGTATTTAATCCCATTTCAAAAAAACTAATTTACCAGCTCAAATATAAGCCTTACCTTAAAGATTTGGGAAGCATAATGTCAGATCTTTTATATGAATCATTAATCCAAAATGAGGAATTTGATAAGATCCTGAAACAAGTTCAGGATGACAATGCGAAAGTTCAGGATGACATTATTTTTGTTCCTATACCGCTTAGTAAATCGAGATTTCGGAAAAGGGGATACAATCAAGCGGAAATTCTTTCCAAGAATTTGTCAAAAAAATTCGGATTTTTGGCAGTAGATGGTTTGGAGAAAATCCGGGAAACAAAATCACAGGTTGGTCTTAGTAAAGAAGAAAGAAAAGAAAATATTGCGGATGCGTTTAGGCTAAAAGAACAGTTTAAAGCATACATAAAGAACAAAAATGCAATTCTTATTGACGACGTTCTGACAACCGGCTCAACCCTTTATGAAGCGGGCAAAATTTTAAAAAAAGGAGGAGCAGTACGGGTTTTTGGAGTAGCTTTTGCAAGAGAACAAAAAGATTAGATAATAGCGTTTAGCGTCTAGGGTTTAGAAAGTAAAAACTCCGAAAGTACTAAATTAAACGTTTATTTCTGAATGAAAATCCGGAACTACTCTTAAGATATTTTTCGAAATCTAAAGCTTTTTTCTTTGATGAAAATGCGGCATAAAAAACAAGTTTTAATGGTCTATATTTTTTTGTTGAGGAAACACTTCCATCGTGGTGAGATTTTATTCGACTTTTCAAATCATCAGTGAATCCGTGATAATAGGAATCATCTTTTAACTGAAGAATATAGACATAATACATGAAGAAATTGTACCACTTCGCCAAGGCTTTGCGGCACACACTTCACTTTGTGGCTGTGCCACGCGAAACCCGCCTTTCGGCGGGTGAAGTGTGGAGATGTCGGGAAGTGATCCCGAGTCCAAGATAGAAATCTAAAAATATCTACAAGCTTAGTTTGTTATTTTTTTGATCACTCTTTTCTTTTGACAACAAACAATCACAAAAAGAGTCAAGGTCATAAATACAGTAAAGTTCTAACCAATCTCTTTACAGTTTCTTAGGCTAAGTTTATGCTCAAAATATCTCACCTAAGGAAGATATAGCGAACAGCTCTTAGACTTAAGCGTATGCTAAAGCTCTAGGAGCAAATGCATTAGCTAAAGTAGCTGTTGCATTTTTAAATGCTTTATTAGCATTTAATTTTTGATTCTTGTTTTACGACTACTAATCAAAGTCGGCTTGCAGTTTTTAAAGTGCTATTCTTGTCGATGCAATGCATCCCCTCGTCAAAACCCGATTTTTGCGCTCCGTTTAAGTAAAACTTAAACTCCGCTGTCAATCGGTTTTTCCTCTTTCAAAATTCTTCGAATTTTGAGGAAGAGATTCGACAATCGAATCAGACTGAAAGAATTATAACTTATTTAGGCTTGAAAGTCAACCCCGCGAGGCTAGATCTTGCTCAATATCACGGTCGATATCGCGTCTTTTTTTGGCTTCTTTTTTATCATACTTTTTTTTGCCTTTTCCAACACCCACTTCAAGCTTAATAAGCCCTTTTTTGTCATAAAAAGAAATTGGAACAAGAGTGAGGCTGGATCCGTCTGTTCTGCCTTTAAGTGAGATTATTTCTTTTTTATGAAGAAGAAGCTTTCTTGTTCTTTTCTCATCATAACCCTCGGGCCTTGCGTATTCAAAAGGGAAAATCTTTGCGTTCACAAGATATGCCTCGCTTCCTATGATTCTTACATAAGACCCCGTAAGATCTGCGTGTCCCATTTTAACTGCTTTGACCTCTGCTCCGACTAAATTTACTCCGGCCTCAAACCTGTCGGTTATAAGATAATCATAAAAAGCCCTTTTATTTGTTATTTTCATAAAATAATTTTACTTATTTTCCCTCTCCTTTCAGGAGAGGGTAGGGTGAGGTTTTAGTTTGACCCCTCACCTTTTATTCCTCTCCCTAAGGGAGAGGAAGACATTGATTGTCTTAATCTTAGGCAATAATAGAGGAAAATAGGAAAAATGTAAATTTATAATTGACAATTGGGTTTATAATATATTGTTATGCATGAAAGATTATTAGTTAATGTTGATCGGGTTCAAAGAGAACTTGGCCGAACGCTTGAAAAAATTGATGCAGGACCAGCATTAATTAGATACAAATATGGTTTATTTGGAAGATCTGGCAAGATAGTTCCGCCGGAGTTAATGATAGATGAAAATACCGGTGATTTAAGACTTGAGTATTCCTTAGTTTATCCGCCTCCAACCCGCGACACAAAACCGGTTATAAAAATAGCTATTGGAGTAAACAGATCAACAGAAACACGCGAACACGTTGTTTATATAGATTCAGATGGCGAAAGAGTTTTTCA
>CAZFNO010000022.1:5021-11624 GCA_964520695.1 uncultured Gammaproteobacteria bacterium
CAGAAACACGCGAACACGTTGTTTATATAGATTCAGATGGCGAAAGAGTTTTTCAGGCAAATCCAACTGAAGAAGATGTGATTGAAAAAGTACATCAGGCATTAATTGATGATGCAAAAAGGAGAGAGAACGAACAAAGATTGCCTCGCGATGTAAGAAATAGAGTACAAGAAGCAGCCTAGATATAAGTAAGTAATCAAATTTCTATCTGATAGACTTTTCCGCCCGATAAGATAAGTATTCTTCCTCCTGCTTCATCAACTTCAAATTCGCGGGCGTTTTTAATAATATCCGCGGAATAGGAATTAACAAACGCACCTGTTTTATCAAGCACAACTATTCGTGAATTTCCGCGGTCCAGAATATAAATATTATCAAAATCCTCAGCTGTCGTAATTCTTGTGGGCGATGAAAGATTTGTTGTGAGTCCTGTTATTTCGAAATCCTCTTCTTTGCCTCTTGTGTATTTGTTTATCTGTCCGTTTGATCTTAATATGTAAACAGATCCGTCAATTGTTATGTCCGCTGCGTCAGCTAGGCTTGGTTTTTCCCCTGTAAAATAATCGGTTTCAGAATACTCATCTTCTGTTGGAACAAATTTTAAAACCCCTCCCTTTTTATCCAAAACATATACGTTTGATCCAAAAAGACCGAGTCCGCCCTCCTCTTTCCAGCTTTTTTCAATGAGTTCTTCCTCCTCATCGTTTCCTTTATCAACCCTTGTGATCCCGCCGGATGTTATAAAATAAACAAAATCTTCATTTTGGGAAAAATAAGATGCTGAGTTGTTCTCTATAGCTAAAGATAAAAGTTTACTCTCCGAAGCATTAACCTCAGAAGTGGTTATTGTTCCGCCGTCTCCTGTTATTTCCCTCCTTACTCTTGCCAAAAGTTCCTCGATTTGTCTGTCTTCTTCTGATCCCTGAGAAAATGTATCTATATTTGCCTCCAAAATGCTAAGAGCCCCTCTAAAGCTTTCCTGAGAAAGTGACGGATTCAAGTCTTTTAAGCTTTGACCTTCTTCATATTTTGTAAGAGCTTGTTGATAAATTTCCTCAAAGTTTCCGGCACTCCCGCCATCTCTATTAATAAGAGTAAGTCCTGATATAATAATAATTAGTGCTGCAAGAAGTAGAGCTATAATAACTGTTATTTTTCTTCTTCTGGATAATGATCCAAACCAATTAATAAAACCAAAATTTACTCCTCGGGAGAAACGTCTTCTTGTTCTGTCTTTTTCAAAACCGGGTGTTTGGGGGGAGTTTAAAAATTGATCAGATAGCTCTTCTGCCGGAAGGGTTGGTACTTCCTCAGTCTTTTGATCTTCTTTTTTGGAAGGACTTGCCTCATCAGCGATTTCGGAGGTTTCTTCGGCCTCATCGATTGGTTCTTTTTCTCCGTCTTCACCTACTGAGTCATCTACCAAAGCTTGCTGAGTCTGGGCAGGAGTAGAAATCTGGCTGAAGTGTTCTTTATTGTAAACAAGAATTACAGAAGCTGCTCCTCCCTCGGCTCTTTCATGAACGTGCGGAGAAAGATCTTCGGCCGCTTCATCAGGGCTATTATTATCTAATGACTGGGCAAGGACTGAAGGGGATATTACTTTTAAGAATTGCTTGGTCTGAAGAACAAGCAGATCTCCGTCATTAACATAGCCTGATGCGGATTTAACGTTTCCCGAGTCGTCCCCTTCAAGTATTGTTCCGATTTTTTCTTCTCTTTTAAGAACAGCTTTGCCGCTTCCAAAGGCAAAAAGATACAAAACATCATCTGTAAAATAGCAGACAATAAGAGAAAGTTTTATATCGTTTCCCAGTCTTGATGCGGTTGCTTCAATCGCCCTTTTTATTGACTCCTGATCTTTATTTTCAAGTGTGAAAAATTCGCTTTCAAAAGTTGAGATTAATTCCTTCCCAAGCGTGTTTAAGTTATTTTCGTCTTCCGGCGGAATCTGTGATTCAAGGGAAAAAGCAGCAAACAGTCTTCCCGCACTATATGCCTGGGACCATGCGCTCGGCGTTGGTGTTGAAACAATTTTAGAAAAAGCTAGATTTTGTTCTGCCATATGCCAAGGGTGAAGCGTAAAGCGTTTAGCGTATAGTTTTTTTTCTTTACCCTTTACCCTTAACGCTTTCCCCTAATCAAAGTATCAAAAGGGCAGTAACAAAAAATAATATTCCTATAAAAACATTTATAATAGCAACTGTGTTAATTGCAGCCGAGAGCCCTATGTAATTTATTACATTTTTCATAGCATATGTTTGCTTAAGTACAACAAGTGTAAAAATAACATACATAAATACAACTACAAGAAATGCTATCTTAATAAAAAATTGTCCGTTAAGCAAGTTTTCCATGTCTTATTTTTCCTATTAAAGAATTTATAAAATGTACTACTTTTTCGGGATGTGGGGCAGAGAGAAAATCAAATCCCAAAACACTTGTTCCGGCAGTCTGCACTGTAACATCGCCATAATCAAAGATGGATGCAAATACGCCAATTTGGGCATAGTGCACATCTTGTATTTGGCCAAGTTTACTGGCAGATACATTTTCGAACACAATGTGTGAAAAGTCAATATCTATTATTCTCTGAGTTGTTACCAGTGAAATGTTATAAAACCAAGTAATATAATTAACAAACGCATATCCAAAAACAAGATAGTAATAAAAAATAATTCCCAAGATCAGAAAATCAGTCGAAATAAAGTCAAAAGGAGAAAAATCAAAAAAATTTGAAATAACCCAAACAGCTATAGGGATAAGCGCCAAGGCAATTGTTTTTACAATCCAAGGAAAGTTGGTTATGAAATGTTTTCTTAAAAAAAGCAGTCCTTTTTCTTTTTCAAGCTGATTTGAATAGTGGATTTTGCTGGGGTGTTCGCAGTAAGCGGCAAAAACGTGGCTGTGGCTATTTTTACCTTTCTCAATATGAGGAAGCTCTTTGTCTATTATTTCTACATTTTCTCGAGAGGCACCAACGCTTGAAACATGACCGGTGTTTTTTTCTACTTCTTCATTTGGAGAATTTTCTACAAAAATATCAGGCATATTTAATTATAAGTTATAAATTATGAGTGCTAAGTTTAATCGGTATTCTAAAGCAATTATATCAATTGTGCAATTTTTTCAAACTTATAATTTAGGACTAATAACTTATAACTATATTTTATTTTTTCTCAATATTGAAAAAAGCAAAGCCGGATTGGGGAATTGATAGATATCCAGGAGCTCTTAAGTTAAACGCTCTTTTAAAATCATCTCCTGACAGTGAGACCCCGTTGATAGTAACATTTGACGTTGTTCCGTTACCTTGTGATACGGAAACACTTGTTGCAGAAGAAATGCTGCCTGGAGTAATACTGCGCAGCTCGTCTATTGAATACGGATTTCCTCCCCAGCACTCAGTTGTAACGGGCGTGATTCTTGATGTGTCGATTCCATCTGTTCTTAGAGCAATCGCAGCATTTACAATATCAGCCATTTCCTGAGGACTAAGCCATGGGTTTTGCCTTCCGCACTTGTTTGAAGAAGGACTGTATCCTTGTGTATACCACGCTTTATAAAGCCAGGGGGAGCCTCCAATCTTATCATACGCTTTGTCAATAAAATTTCCACCCCCCCCTCCGTCAGTTGTATCCCAGCCGGAGGTTGTGATGTATCCGCCATGAGTTGAAGCATAAAAAGTTACTACGTCTTCAATTACTTCGCCCCGCGTTGCCTCAACAGCTTGTTTCCATGCATCCGGCGGAGAGTTAGCTTTGCCGTCGTTATAGACCTGACATGCCTCAGTAGTGCAAATTTCCGAACCCTGCACTTTAAATCTGTAAGCATAAGTGCGTGCCGCAACAGCCTGGGCTTTTAGGGCTTCCGGATGCCAGGAGGAGGGCATCTCAGCAATTCCCAAAAGATAGCGTCCTTCAAAATCCATTTCACCAAATCCCGCAACTCGTATTGTTCCTCCCGTGTCTTTTCCGACAGGCTCTTTTCCGTAGTACTTAGAAAGTATTTGTTTGTAATTTTGTCCGCTCTGAGCTCTTCCTCTTGCTCCGTACTGACTCATCCCTTTTCTGTGGGTAAATGCACCAAAAGAAAATGCAGCAAAATAACCGCCGGGCGCCTGCTCCCGGAATCCGTTAATTGAAGCATTATAATCATCAGCAAGATTGCTGTCCCCAATTGTTGCAGTAAAAGTTCCCGATCTGGCATTTATGATTTCCTGCTGACGAGCTGATAACTGGGCAATCTGACCGCTTAATACTCCTTGGTAAAGCTTTGCTTCTTTTATAATTTTATCAAGCTGCGCCTTTGTTGATGCAAGCCTGGTTTGCTCGGATTCAAGATTCCTCTTCCTTTTCTCAAGATCGTTAATGGTTAAGGCAATATTTGTAATGATTTGTTTATCCTGATCTGCCGCGGCTTTTTGATAGGCAAGAAGCCGTGTAATCTGGGAGGCTGAATTGGAAGTTAAAAAAATAAGAATTGGGGAGTTGTAATGACTTTTAATATAATAATTTCTTATTGCGGTATTTAATTTATCTGTTTGTTTCTCAAGATCAGAGTATCCCTTATTAATACTTAATTTTTTATTTAAAATATCCTGTTCAATTGCTGCTACTCTCTGCTGAATTCCCCTAACCTGTTCTTCAAGCGGTGTTGTAGCTGCCTGTGATTGACTCAGTGCCTGGGTCAATTCACCAATCTGCTTGTTAATATCATCAAGCTCGTCAGCTCTGGTGTCTGAAGTTATCAGTACAAAAAAAAGCGAAAAAGTCAGAAAAAAAATTGTTAGGAGAAATTTGGACATTAAAATATTATACCAAATGATTAAAGTGTTGATCTATCAATCTTTCTATGCTATAGTATGGCAGTTATTTATGGACGACATAAATTATTCAGGTACAAAGACTCCGTTCTGGAAAAAATTTTCCAAAAAAACCCTGCTCATTCTTGTATTTATTTTAATTGCCTTGGGCCTTATTGGGGGAATATTTTATTTTGTTACAAAAGAGGAGCCCCGGGATGAAGAATCAAGAATAATAGAGCTTCCCAAAGATCGGGATACGCAGGTAACAGAGGAGGAAGAGAAGGAAAATGCAACTCCAACTCCCGAGGAGGAAGAAGATACCCAAAGGGAAAACATTTCCGTTGTAGTCCAGAATGGGAGCGGGGAAGCAGGAGTAGCAGGAGAAGCAGCGGATATATTAAAAGAATTGGGATATACAATTTCCTCAACCGGAAATGCTGATAATTTTGAATATGAAGATGTAACAATCCGTGTTAAAGCATCAAAAAGCGATATACTCTCTCTCTTAGAGAAAGACTTATCTGGAAATTATACAATTGGTCAGACGTCAGAGGATCTTGCGGAGGATGAAAGCTTTGATGTTCTAGTTATAATTGGAGCCTAGATCAGAAAATTCGGAATACTCAGATAACTCAGGCAAATCAGATATCTTCTGCGAACCAGTGAGTCAGAATTCTGACTCTCACTGAAAATTAAAAATTTTAAATTCGAAGCACGAATATCGAAGCTCGAAACAATTCAAAAATTCAAATGTTCAAAATTTTTAAACTTTTGAATTTAGAAAATTAGAATTTGTTTCGGATTTCGGATTTATGAGCCTCTGATAGTCTGATCCTTCTGGCAATCTGAGTAATCATCTGAGTCCCCTGAACCCCTTTGGTACTTGTGATACTTTTGATACCCGTGATACCCTTATTATTGTGGTTATTCCTACAATCCTCGAAAAAACCTGGGAAGAAATAGAGAAAAAATTTGAAGTCTATGAAGAATTTGCAAAAGCAGTCCACATCGATTTTTTAGACGGCAAATTTGAAAAGAACCTGACTTTTCTGGGCATCAAGCCTTTCTCAAAATATTCCAAGTATTTTGATCTCGAAGCTCATTTAATGGTTGATGAACCAATTAATTACTTAGATAATTTATCAAAGGCCGGATTTAAAACTTTTCTTGGACAAGTTGAAAAGATGAGCGATCAAGTGGAATTTATTGCAAAAGGAGAAGCTTTGGGAGCAGTGGGGCTTGCGTTAGATATTGAAACACCGGTTTCCGATATTAAAGTTCCATATGAGGATTTGGACAGAATTCTTTTAATGGGGATTCACGCGGGAGCGTCGGGCAGGCCGTTTGATGAAAGGGTTTTAAGCAAGGTAAAAAGTGTTACGCAGTCAAGTTTTGCGAATGTTCAAATCGATGGAGGAGTTGATGATAAGACATTGCCTATTTTAAAAAGCGCGGGTGCAAATATTTTTTGCGTCAACAGCTTTTTATTTAAAGGAGATCCAAAAGGACAATATCAACTCCTCCAGTCGCTGTTATAACTATTTTCAAATTCGCTCGGGATCCTGTCGCTCGTTTCCCTGCTCAGAAAACTCAGTATGCCAGATATATTCAGAGAATCAGTGTTTCAGAGTTCCGGATTTCCGATTATCCGATAGTCTGATTCTTCTGACAATCTGAGTAATCATCTGAGTCCCCTGAACCCCTTTGATACCCGTGATACTTTTGATACCTTCCAGTTTGTATATTTGCTATTTAATCTTTACCCTGTTTTAGGGTGTTTGTTTCTGTTCGTTTTC
>CAZFNO010000023.1:0-11498 GCA_964520695.1 uncultured Gammaproteobacteria bacterium
TCTGAGATTCTGATTGTCTGAATTTCTGATTCACCGAGTTCTCTGAGTATTCTGAACTTAGAGGAGTCCCATTTTCTCTTTAACTTCCAAAAGTGTCTGAAGCGCTGTTTCTCTGCAGATTTTAGTGTGTTCCAGGATCATATTGTCCAAATCAAAATTCTTCTCAATTTCTCCTCTTTTTTTCTGAATCGGAGAAAGCTTATCATAGATCACTTTCGCTAATTCTTCTTTCATCTCTGCATATCTTATTTTTTTATCTTTATAATCCTTTTCGTATTTATTAGATAAATCTTCCCGATCAAACAGTTTGAAAAGCTGAAACAAAACCGAGACTCCGCCTGTTGTTGGTACATCTCCTCCAAGTTCTCCGGAATCTGTTGGAACAGTTGCTAATTTCTTTTTAATTTCTTCATGATCATCTGTTAAATTAATATAGCTGCCTGCAGTACTTTTCCCCATCTTCCCTTCTCCAGTCAAAGACGGGACATATTCACCGTTTGAGCGAAAACTTTCGGGTTCTGGAAAAGTCTCACCAAACATCTGATTGAACTTTCTGGCAATCTCGCGGGTGACCTCAATGTGGGGTTCTTGGTCTTTGCCAACAGGCACAAGTTCGGCCTTGTAAAGCATGATGTCGGCTGCCATAAGTACCGGATAATACAAAAGTCCCATATTTACGTAATTTGGGTATTGGGCTTTTTTGTCTTTGTAAGTAGGCAGATCTTCAAGACGAGCGACGGGATAAATAGTTGACAGAAGATAAGCTAGTTCTGTGTGTTCAGGTACTAAGGATTGGATCTCAATCAAACATTTCTGCGGGTCAAGTCCTGCTGCGAGATAATCCAGGATGACGTCATGAACGTTTTGTCTAAGGGTTTTTGGATCATAAGGAGTGGTTATGGCGTGTAAATCAACCACACTAAACACGCAGTCATACTTATCCTGAAGCTCAAGCATGCCTTTTACGGCACCAAAATAATTCCCCAGATGCAATCGTCCAGTAGCTCTGATCCCTGAATAAACTCTCTTTTTTTCGTTCGAACTTTGATCCATACGCAGATTATAGCATTAAACCCATCAATAGGTTGGGAGCTTAAAAAGCTTACCCACTCTCCCTTGCTCATTTGAAGAAAGACTTCCTTGAGGGATTACTGTCCCATCTGTCTCAATTCTTATTTCAGATCTAATGCGTGGATAAAAATGTGAGCCGCTGACAATATTAGTATAGTTATATAAATCTGCTTGAATAGCTGCGTCTCTGTCTCTGACTTTCTTCTCAATACGACAGCTTTTTACTAGAATTCGTTTTGGAACTCCACTATTCCAAAGGGTTGATGTGTTTAGTCTGTACTGTGTCATTGAAACTGAAGATTCATTGAGCTCTGAACTTGAAGTTAGTGTGACGGTATAGTACTTTATCCCTTCAGCTTCTACTTCTTGAACTTCTTCTATTTTAGAAAAAAGATCGTCATCAAGATCTATTCCTAGCATCTGCGCAGCTCTTTTTGAGATTTTTCCCCAGGTTAGAATGTTTGGATTACCGCGGCGGATTTCATTTTGCTCAACCATGCGGGCAATTATAGCATTAAATCCAGGCTTTTTTGAGGGCTTATGGTTTAGAGATTGGTGTAGTGCTATGTAGCACTATACTTTATAACCATTCCTCCTTTAATTTTTCAAACTTTTTATCCAGGATTGATTCTCTGATTTGATTGGTCAGATTTACCATAAAATAAACATTATGGTATGTGGCAAGAGTATAGGCTAAGAGCTCGCGGGAACGGAATAAGTGGTTTATGTAAGCTCGGGAAAACGAAGTGCAAACCCAGCACTGGCATTTTGGATCTATTGGTTTTTTGTCAGAAGCAAACTTGGATTTGGTTATATCATAGCGAAATCTATTCCGAATATTCCCAATTGGCGGAGAAATAAACACATGCCCCATTCTGCCAAGACGTGTTGGAATAACACAATCAAAGGTGTCTATTCCCCTCTCAACACACTCAAATATATCATCCACTTCCCCAATTCCCAAAAGATGACGCGGTTTTTCCTCGTCCAATTCCTCAACAGTCCATTCAATCACCTCATACAAATTCTTCTTTGAAGAATGTGCTCCGCCAAGCGCAACAGCGTCAAAATTTTTATTTACAAACTGAGCCGATTCCCGTCTTAAATTTTCAAATTGTCCGCCATGGGTTACTCCGTAAAGCAACTGATCTTTTCTCTTTTGCGCTTTTTTCGAACGCAGCTCCCAGCGATTTGTTAACTCCAAACTCTTACGAGTTTCTTCCTCAGAATAAGTCGGGGATTCCAAATCATCAAAAGCAATAATGAGATCTGCTCCAAGTTTTTCTTGAATCTCAATAGATGATTCAGGGGTTAATTTATGCTTGCTCCCATCAATGTGGGATTGAAATTCTACTCCTTCTTCTGTAATCTTATTTAATCTAGGGCGAGAGGAGCTAGTAAAATCTTCGCCGGAGGGCAAGCGAAGCGCCGAAGGGACTTGACGATCTAGCCGAGGCTGCGGAGCGTCTCCAAGAAGATTTTTACTAGCGACCTCAGCGTTTTCTTTTAGAAATTTAACTCCCGGTTTTTCAAGCCCAATTCCAAGTGAAAAAACCTGAAAACCACCGCTATCAGTCATTGTAGGACCAAACTCATTTACTCCAGATATATTGGTATATCTGGAGTAGTCTCTTTTCCAGTTCATAAACTTTGCAAGACCACCATGTTTGGCAATCACATCTTCTCCAGGCTGGAGATGCAGATGATAAGTATTTCCCAAAACCGCCTGAGGTCCAATTTCTTTTAATTGTTCTGAAGTAAGACTCTTAACAGTCCCCTTCGTCCCAACAGGAAAAAAAGCCGGTGTTTTTATATCCCCATGAGAAGTTTTAATAACTCCCGCCCTTGCCTTTCCAGATTTAGAAACAATTTTAAACTTCGGTTTCATAAGCGCTCAATAATAGCAGAACTTGACTTTATTATAAACTAGTCCTATAATTCCACCTCACATGATAAGTCCAGACAAAGTTGAACAGACAAGAGAACCATATCAATTGCCAGAAAGATTTGCGAGTGCGACAATTCATTTTGGCTATGGAATATCTGAACCAACACGCCCAGCATCGGTTCATGCCTATTTAGAAGAAAGAAGATATGCTTTAATAGCAGATCTTATAGCAGAGGGCTTAACATCCCAACAAATTGAAGAAGCTGTTAATAATGGCCAAGTTAAAACAGCACCCGTTTTTAAAAGTAGAACAACAGATCTATTCTGGATCCCTGAAGCAGAAGGGGGATTGGAAGAACTTGCTGCTGCCGCTTATGCTAATGCTGGAGGAGATGGATCAGACCCAAATGCACCAGTTGGGGCGGACATTGTATCACTTGGAGGAACTCTGGAAAGTCAACAATTAGCTTTAGTTGCACTTTCATACGCTGCTCATAAAGGAATGGTTATAGAAACAGATATTGACAGAGGAATGGGAGTTGGGAACCTTTTTGTTAGTAAGGACGGCCCTTTAGCTAGAATGTTAGGCCTAACGGAGCCTACAGCTTCAAATCCACAATAAAACTACTGAAAAAGGCTAAATTTTTAGCTTTTTAACTTCTTCCTTAAATTTCTCTCCGCGGTCTTTGTAGTTTTTAAATTTGTCAAAGGAGGCACATGCTGGCGAGAGTAAGACAACATCGCCTGAAGTTGCTATTTTTGAGGCTGCAGCAACCATTTGATGCATGTTTTCTGCCCCCTCGACAAGCATGATTCGTGATTCATGATTCGTGATTCTTTCTTTAATTCTTTCCCACTCTTCTCCTATTCCTACAATTGCTTTTATGTTTTCCCGCTCGCTTATTACTTTCCCGAGTTCTGTAAAATCGCTTTTCTTAGATGATCCTCCAAGCATTAAAATCTCGGGGTTTTTGAAAGATAAAATTGCTGCAATTGCAGTTTCCGGGGTTGTTGAAAATGAATCATTAAAATACTCAACTCCATCAATTTTATCAACCAATTCAAGCCTATGTTCAAGACCTTTAAATGTCTTAAGTACGTGTTTTATAGAATCCAAACTAACACCTGCTAAATACGATGCCAAAGATGCTGCACAGACATTCTCCCAATTATGTTTACCACGCAGTAAAATTTCCTTTGTATTAATTATTGAAATATCGCGAATGATTGCACCTTCTTTTCCAGAAAACTCAGAATACTCAGATAATCGGTGTTTCTGACTTTCAGATGTATCAGAATTTCTGACTTTCCGGCTAGCTGAGTTTTCCGAGTGTTCTGAAACTACTTTCAAGATAATTTTCCCTTCTTTCACGAAGCATCCCTCCTCTACCTCTCGTTCCCTGCTTATATAATAAACTTTTGCATTTCCGTTTATATCCGACTCATTTGAAGCCGGATAGTCCCTATTTATAATCGCGAAATCATCTTCTGTCTGATGGTTTAAAAGATTTCTTTTTGCGCTGATGTACTCAAAAACGTCTTTGTGATAATCCAAATGCTCGGAAGTTATCATAAGAACAACAGCAATATGCGGACTTCTTGTAAGGTCTTGGAGTTGAAATGAAGAGAGTTCCAAGACAACCCAGCTGTCTTTGTTTAATTTTTCAATAAAATCAAACGGCGGAACGCCTATATTTCCTCCAAGATATGCGTCTCGTCCGTCTGCTTTTAACATTTCGTAAATCAAACTCGACGTTGTCCCCTTCCCTTTTGTTCCGGTAACTCCGATTATATTTTTGGTGGGACACAAGTCAAAAAATAACTTCGTCTGCGAAGTAATCCTCTCAGTTATGAGTTCTGAATTATGAATTATGAGTTCACTGAGTTTGACTCCGGGAGACCGAACAATTAGATCATATTTGTCCAAACCGTTGAGGTAATCTTTCCTCTGTTTGATATCACGAACTTCCACCTCAGCACCATGTTTCTTGAGAAACTTTGCGCTTGATTCACCCTCCAAACCTTTCCCAATCACGGCTATTTTTTTACTCCTCAAAGCTCTGAGAGCGGCGTGGGGCTTGTTTTTGAATATATCCATTGAGGCTAATTATACAATTTATCTAATCTAAAACAAAACTCACCTCATTCTTAAAGTGCTTGCTACTTTGCGAATGAAATGAGTCGAAATGTTGCGGGGCAAGCATCGAAGCTTGACTGTGAGATTATGAGCCTCACGTGCACCTTACACTACCCCGCGCGTTCGTCGAAGACACGACTTTGTGCTTTTATTCTCAACTTACGTTCGGATTTCAGCTTTACAGTCGGCTTCTCCTCTTCAATCTCGCCAAAGCCTCGATTGAAAAAAGGTCATATGATTATACTACAAAATTGCTTTAATTTGAAGCTGATGATAAAATGTTGTGACGAGGCGGCGTAGCTCAGCGGTAGAGCGGTGTCTTCATAAGGCAATTGTCGCAGGTTCGATCCCTGCCGTCGCCACTTCACTTTCCCAAAATCAAATCAATCCACTTTTTCCAATTAGGAAGCTCTGGTATTGGCTTTTGAGCTTTCGATAAACTAAAATCTTTTGGAATAATTACTTCACTCTCCCCCTCTTTTACCATAAATAGCTTATTTCTGGCCTCTTCCTCTATAAATTCATCTGTCCTAACATATGAGAGTTGCTCCTTAAGCCTCTTATTTTCTTTTTTTTGATCTTCAAGTTCTTTAGTTGCTTCAGTAACCAAATCTTCTTTTCTTAATAAGTCATAAATAGATTTAACAAGGCTATTTATTATGATTAAGGAAACAATAATTGTTGCAAAAAAGAATATCTTTCTCATCTTATTGACTATAGGGCCGTTTCTGTGATATTATAGGCCATCATGAATCAAATCAGCCTTGCAGATGCAAGTGTTCAGTTTAAAAATTTCTTACAAGAAAAAGGGAATTCAACAGCTACTATTGTAGCATACGGTAAGGATATAGAGCAGCTTGCGGACTTTCTTAAAAAGCGCGGCCTATCATTTCCTGATCAGGTTCAAAAAGAAGACCTTGAGGCTTTTTTGGCAAAGATGTCAAAGGACAAATATACACCCAAATCCGTTTCCAGAAAAATTAATTCCATAAGAACTTTTTACAGATATTTAAAGGCCAAAACCCACGTATCGGATGACCCGTCTCTTCTGGTGGCACACCCAAAATATGAGCTTGCACCGCCTAGAATATTGACCCCAACGGAATATAGGGCTTTACGCGACGCCGCAAGAAATGATGCCAGAATGTCGGCTATAATTGAGCTTTTGCTCCAAACAGGAATTAGGATTGGAGAGCTAACCGCGCTTAAAATTTCAGATTTTAAAAAAGGCCAGCTTCATATACCGGAAATTGAAAAACATGAAGAGAGAACAGTGCCTCTTAACAAAAGGGCTCAGGAAGCAATAGACAGATATCTTGAGGTTAGACCAAAAACAGGCACAGATGAGGATTTTCTTTTTATTACAAAATCGGGAAAGCCCTTCTTAATCAGAAATATCAGGACATCAATTGAGAGGTATTTCCGCTTAGCTGAAATAAAAAATGCCAAAGTAAATGATTTGAGGCACACTTTTGTTGCACATCATCTCAAAAACGGCACCTCAATTGTTCTTCTTTCAAAAATGCTCGGACATAAAAGAATCTCAACAACCGAGAGATATCTCGAATTTGTTCCTAACCGCGCCCCAGAAAACCAAACTTTATCTGAGCTGTAAGATCAAAACAAACTAGAATTTGCTTCAAAAAGAGTTTATAATATCCCTTAACTTGCTCCTGTAGCTCAGAGGCAGAGCGCTACTCTTATAAAGTAGATGTCCTTGGTTCGAATCCAAGCAGGAGCACCCCTTAGCCTAGAGTTGGGCGCGCTCTCCTATAATTTGCTCTACAACAGCAACGTCTCTTCCGTATTTGAGGCGTGAGAGTTCTTTAATAAGTTCCGAAACTCTTGGGTTCATCTTGGCTTTTTCCTCTTCCATATCTTTTGTGGTATCCAGCGAAAACGGAGGAACAGGCTCACCATTTACAACTGTTCTCATATATGAATTATATCTGTCAATATTTATAAGGTCTGCCTCATCAAATGTCGGCTGGAACTCATGCTGAAGATAATTGGCATCAGTCACTCCAACTCGAAACGCCGCCAAAGTTCCTACGTTTCCAAAAATAGCGTTTTTTACTTCCTCTTCCATTTGTCCTATAAACTGATTGGCAACAATCAAATTTAGGCGGTATTTTCGGGCTTCTGACAAGATCTGGGCAAAATCAGGAGTTGCAAAATTCTGAAACTCATCAACATATAGGAAAAAGTCGTTTCTCTGCTCCATTGGCATACTTTGTCTGCTCATTGCCGCAATAAGAATTTTAGGAACAAGGATAAGACCCAGAAAGCTTGAGTTTTCCTCCCCTATTTTACCTTTGGAAAGATTAACAAGAAGTATTTTTTTATTATCCATTACATCTCTGAAATTAAATGCGGACTGAGATTGTCCTATGATATTTCTCATAGTCTTATTGGTAACAAAACGGCCGAATTTTGACACAATATAGTCCAAAACTTCCGATTTATGAAAATCTGATGTTTGGGCAATCTGATCTGTCCAGTACCGCCTAACAATTGGGTCCTGAACGTATGGCAAAAGCTCCTGGACAAATTTTGCATCAGTGAGTGCTCTAACAACTTCAATAAATGTTGTTCCTTTCTGGCTCATAACTGTAAGCATTGCGTTTCTTATTGCGTGTTCAAAGCGGGGGCCGATTATTCCTGTTTTATTAGGGTCATAAAGCTTATACATTAGACCAACTATTGACGAGACAACATAATGCTTTTCCTCTTCGGACTGCGCCTCAAGCATATTAAGTCCCATAGGGCGGGTTGTATCTGAAGGATCAAAAAGCACGACATCTTCCGATCTTTCTGAAGGAATAAGCTGAAGGATATCCTCAATTAGGTCTCCGTGAGGATCAATTACTCCCACGCCTTCACCACTGCCAATATCCTGAAGAATCATTTGTTTTAGAAATTCAGTTTTTCCTGTTCCGGTTTTTCCTATGATATACATATGCCGTCTCCTATCATCTGTCTGAATAAATACGTCTCTTGTCATACCCCTATACATACTTTTCCCCAAATAAAGACCTTCTGTCGGGATTTGTGCAGATGCAGGGGCTCTTTTTGAAGATATCCAGTAGATGTGGGGTGTTGTAACCGACTTATTCGGAAAATGGAAAATCGTTGCCAGCTCATCTGATGCCATAACAGCAGTATTTCCCATCCTGGGCATATATCTGTATATAAAATCGTTCATAAATGTTTTTTTAATCCTTATTTTATTTTTTGTAAACGTATTAAATCCTTCAAACTGGGTAAATGCATTTACAATATTATTAAGGTGTGCATCTGCTGATTCCACGGTTGAAGATGAAACTACAATTCGCAGAACTGCATGGAATCCCGGTTTTCCGATTTTATTCTCAATTCCTTCTATTTCCTTTGGATCTGTTGAATATTTGGCGGTCTCAGGATCTGCCTCACCTTTTTTTGTTTTTGAAAGATAGGAGCGTCCCGCCTTTTTCCAAGCCGAATCCGCTGGGCTTATTAAAACCTGGATTGCTGCGCCTTCTCCTTCCGTCATTTTTGCAAGAATTGAAGTAACAGATGAAAGCGGATCAACTGGAAGATCTTTATAGACTTTAATAGGCATATAATCATAGTTTTTAAGTCTTAGAGAGGCAAAAGAAACCTTGGCATTTTCTGAGAAAATATTATATTCATTTCCCAGTATTGATCCCTGACGCAGGGCATCTTTTTCATTCACCTCTTTTATCTCGGCATCCGGATATGCACCGTTTATTTGTTTTTCAACAAAATCTTTATATTTATTAGGTGTTGAAACATAAAATCTTATGTCGCCGGGCATTCCGACAATTTCAAAAGAAAGAGAAGGCTGGGGTTTAAGAGAGGACAAAAATCCACCTTTGCGAAGGCTTGCAAAGCTTGAAAAAAGCTGTTCCGCAGCGTCAATTTTTACCTCACTGTCACGAGGCAGCGCCACTTGAATAAGAGTTGATTCAAGTGCGTCTTTTTCTCTGTTTTTGTATTTAAGATTGAGTATTAAGAAATATATTAAAATCCCAATAAAAAAAGCTAAAAATACAAGACTGGCAATAACAAAAACAAAAAGCACAAGAACGGATAATGGATCGGCGATAAGACTTTCAAGCATTTTGGGTTATTTTTTGACTTGCCTCCTTTCTTAGGATTTTCTTTTTTATAAATTCCAAAAGCACTGCAATCCAGGTACTTGCTGATCTCACATCACCCGTTGCCTCAACTTTATGAACACTCTGAACGTCTTTTTTTGTGATGTGGGAATGGTCCTTCGGCATCACACTCGACAAGACACCTGAAACAGTTTTCTGAACAGAGGCTTGAGGCATAGTACTTTCTACCCCTGCTCGTTCGACCTCCGGTGAAACTTCAGGCGGCTTGTGAGTTGCAAACTTATCAAGCGTGTTTTGTTCGCTATTTATGCTAACAGGTGTGTCTTCTTTCCCGCCGGGATTTACAGAAACATGGCCGTTTTGAGGCTGAACTGGCTGGCTATTTTGATTTTGATTATCCTGATTGTTATTTGGATCCATACATACCTATCTTACCATACTGAGGGAATTTTATACTTAAATTAACCTTATAGAGACTTAACAATCTATTGAGTTTTTGAAAGTCCCGGCTGGAATGTTTGAAGTCTCAGGTTAGGAGGCAAAACTTTGTCGCTCCCGCAGTGCTGACAATTCGATATAAGCTGATTGACTGGCCTTTTGTTTTTCTTTCCACAGTCAGGGCAAGGAAATTCTGTCGGTCCAAAATTGTCTACTATTCCGCCAAATTCAGCTGAACATCCTCCGGATCCACCGCAACCTCCTCCACCAATTCCACCACATTTACCATCTGGGCACAAATTTCCCTCGCTTGCTAAATTTGCTTCTTCCCTTAAAATAGCCTTATGCTTACTCTCCAGCGTATAAAGATCCTCTGGGTGCTTTGCCAAAGTGTTAATATAGCTCGTTACGAGGGGCGACATATCTATCCACATTTGATCTAATTCTTCATAAGGAATTCCAATTTTATCCCCCAAGAGAAATTTAACTAAGGCTTCAGGATCTGCATACTGCGAATAATGAGGGAGAATTAGCGGAGTAAGCTTAAGTTCGACATCATTGGGGTTTTCAGGAAGCGCCTCTTCATAAAGAGGATTCATTTCTACAATTCGCCTTCTGTACTCTGCATTTGTAAGATTTGATAAATATCTTGTTGCTAAAATTTGATCTCCCCTTTTTATGAAAACGTCGAAATAATTTTTCTCATAATTAGATCCTTTTTTGCCTCTTGGAGTAGCATTTAAAACTGCGGTCCCATCAGGAGTATCAGGATTCCCCATGACAGCCTGGACAGTTCTAAAACCAGTAAGCTCTGCTTCTTCTCTTTCCCAATCAATCTCAAGACGATACATTCCTCTTTTTAAAACTTCTTCAAATGGCTCACCTTCTCCTTCTCCGTACATAATCCCATCTCTTATATCGTATCTAAAAGAGCTTTCCGCTACATTTAATCTTTCCCCAAAATCTGTTTTTAGCTGACGTTTGACATAGATAACCTCTGCGTTAAATCTTTCCTGCGTCAACAAGCCGCTAAATCTTTGACTATCAAATGCTACGTTATATTGTGGATCGCCTTCAATTCCTCTCATTTCTTCCTCCAAATCTTTTCCTTTTTCTTTTCTTTGAAGTTAACAAAACGTGCCATTGTGAATAAAAGATCTGAAAGTCTGTTTAAATAAACTAAAACTACTGGGTCTATTTTTTCTGTTTTGGACAGTGCAACAACACGCCGCTCTGCTCTTCGACATATTGTGCGTGTTAGATGAAGAAGCGCTCCGCCTTTCCCTCCTCCCGGAAGAATAAACTGGGAAAGCGGAGGAAGCTGTTTTGTTAATCGGTCAATGAGTTTTTCCAACTCTTGGGGACGGTCCTTCAACTGGCTGATGGGTAGAGTCGTTGAAACAGCAAGTGAAGACCCAATCTCCAAAAGATCATTCTGAATCTCCTCCAATTCATCAGTTATCAGACTTAATCCTTTTTTCTTTTTTTTATTGGAAATTGGATATTTGAAATTTGATATTTCGGCAATCGCTAAGCCAATTGCCGAGTTAAGTTCATCAATTGTCCCATAGGCTTCCACTTTTTTGTCGGACTTTAATACTTTTTTCCCGTCAAAAAGTGAAGTCTTACCCTTGTCCCCTGTTCTGGTATAGATTTTGCCTGCCATAGTTAGTAACTAGTAAATAGATATTAGTAATTAGACTCGAACAAATAAAAAAGTCCTTCGAGAAGGACTGCTATAATTACCTTGCTCGAGGTTTTAAAGTATTGTATTGTTTTCTGGATGTAACAGTACCGGCAGTTCCACCGACTTTCACGGTGATTTCCAATACAAACTAGTTAT
>CAZFNO010000024.1:0-1058 GCA_964520695.1 uncultured Gammaproteobacteria bacterium
GCTATGGAAATCCTGAAAAGGATCTATTTTTTTCTGCTTGATATACTCCAAACGCTTATTTTAGCGGCGGCGGCGTTTGTTGTTGTATATATGTTCCTCTTCCGCCCTTTTGAAGTCAACGGCGACTCAATGTTTCCAACATTTCACACAAGAGAATACTTAATTACAAATATTATTAGCCTCAGGTTTTCAGATCCAAGGCTTGGGGAAGTTGTTGTTTTTAAAGCTCCGAATGATCCGGGAAAAGATTTTATTAAACGAGTAATCGGAGTTCCGGGAGATGAAGTAGAACTTGGGGATGGACAGGTTTATCTAAACGGAAAGATTCTCAATGAGAGCAGATACCTAAGTTCTGAGATAAAAACTTACGGCGGATCATTTCTTAAAGACGGGGAATCGGTAGTTGTGCCTGAAGGGCATTTTTTCGTTATGGGAGACAACAGACCTTTTTCATCAGACTCCAGAGAATGGGGATTTGTACCAAAGAAAAATATAATTGGAATTTCTTTATTTTTGTATTGGCCTGTTAATAAAGCAGGATTTATAAAAAATCCTTATTAAGCTGTAGGTTGGGGCGTGGGCTGCTCTCCTGTTTTTGTAAGAAGATTAACTATCTGCTGAACCCACGGACCTGTTATATCAACGTCGCCGTTTTTTTCAAGAATAATTCTGGCTTTGGACCTGCTTTGATCTATCTTTGCCTTATCCGCAACTTGTGTCTGGCTTACGCTTTTTGCCATCTCATCCAACTCAGGCACCCAAAGCTTATCTTTTTTGCGGGGTGCTCGCTGCTCTACCTCTCCCTTTGTTTTTCTTGCCATATCTTCTGTCTCTCTTACAGTACTGTTTTCTCTGAGGATTTTTTTAAACAGTTCAAGCATTAACTTATCGTCGCCGATTGAAATAAGGGGCCTCACGTGCCCTTCAGTTATAACGCCTGCCACAAGTGCATCTTTTATGGCATCCGGAAGAGTCAAAAGTCTTATTGTATTAGAAACAGTCGGTGCGGATTTTCCTACTCTTTTTGCGACTTCATTTGTTCCAAGACCAAACTCATC
>CAZFNO010000024.1:1158-11490 GCA_964520695.1 uncultured Gammaproteobacteria bacterium
GAATCCACAAGCTCAGTTAGGGAATCCGGTGTTATTATGCCTCTTGGCTGAAGAGGGTTGCTTTGAAGCATGTTTGGATCAAGCTCTGTTAATTTTTCCTGATTATTCGGGTCCATTATTTTGAATCTTGGAATACTTCTACGACTTTTTTGCCTCTTTTATTTTTAAATCTGACTATCCCTGATGCAATTGCAAAAATTGTAAAATCCCGTCCCATTGAAACGCCAACGCCCGGATGAAATTTTGTTCCCTTCTGCCTTACTATTATGTTTCCGGAAGCCACTTTTGCTCCTCCAAAAATCTTTACACCAAGTCTTTTTGCAATTGAATCCCTGTTGCCTCTTACCGATCCTTGTGCTTTTGTGTGTGCCATTCGTCAAAGCACGGCTTTTTGCCTTCGTTTCAAACTTCGTTTGAAACTTTGGCCGGAGAGCCGGCTTCTCCTCTTTCAAAATTCTTCGAATTTTGAGATAATTCCATTTTCTGTTGCGTTTGTGAAAATTCAAGTGTATTTTAACATCAATTTTTCACATTGGTCAATAAGTCAAAATATGTCAATTTAGACTAATTTAGCTTTTTGGGGCAGGCTTTTCCTCTTTTTTAAGTTTTTTTGAAGAAAACATGCTTTTATAATCAATTTTTTCAATTTTAATAACTGACTGATTTGCCCTAAACCCTATATTTTTTCTGTATCTTACTTTTGCTTTAAATTTTCTGACATTGATCTTTTTTCCTCTTTTATTTTCTACAAGAACCGCCTCAACCCTAGCTCCTTTTATAATGGGATTTCCTAAAACAATCTTTCCATCATTTACCAAAAGAAGCACATCATTAAAAATTACCGACTTTTTTTCTTCCTGGCTGAGCCTGTCAACCGTGACTACATCACCGATTCCTATCCTGTATTGTTTTCCCTGCGCCTTAATAACCGCGTATTGCATAGCTATAAATTATACCAAAAGATCAGCCTATTTCCAATACTTCTTCCTTTTCTTTCTTATTAGCTGAAAAAAGAAGACCCAAAAGAATAAAGCTTGAGAGAAGTGAGCTTCCGCCGTAAGAAACAAAAGGAAGAGTTATCCCCACAACAGGCACAATTCCTATGTTCATTCCTACATTAATAAAAAAATGTACAAAAATTATCATGAAAACCGCAATAGAGAAAGTTTTTGAAAACTTATCTTTAGATGAGCGAATAATCAGAAAAATGCGGTATAAAATAAAAGAAAATGAAAAAACAACAATTGCAGAGCCTATAAATCCAAGTTCTTCCGCGATAGTTGCAAAAATGAAATCTGTGTGTTGTTCGGGAAGAAAAAGGAGCTCTACCTGAGTCCCCTGTCCAAGCCCTCTTCCCAAAAGCATTCCTGACCCAACAGCAATTACGGCCTGTATTGTATTATATGAAGTATTAAGTGGGTCTCTTCCCGGATCCAAAAATGATAAAATTCTATCTCTTTGATAATCATGCAGAATAATCCAAAAAACCGGAAGAGTTAAAAACCAGGTAAAAAACCCGAACATAAAAAATCTTAAAGGAAATCCATATACCAAAAGCGTTCCCAGTGTTACAAAAAAGTAGATCAGGGAATTTCCAAGATCCGGCTGAATAAAAACAAGAATCACAAGAGGAGCAAGTAATAATAAAATACTTATAAAATTTTTAAATGAATAACTGTTAAGACCGACAAGGAGATGTGCTAGGGAAATTGCTAAAAAAGGCTTAAGAATCTCCGAAAATTGAGCTCTGAATCCTAAAAATTCAATCCAGCGGACAGATCCCCTGCTTTCGGTTCCTATTAAAAGCACTAAGACAAGAAGCACAAGGGAGATTATGTAGATGTATTTTGAATAAAATCTAATAGCCCTATAATCAATCTGAGTAAAAATCAAAAATACAAATAATCCAAATATGGTAAATATAAGCTGACTTCTAAAGAGCGTTGGCTCGATTGAGTAAATAGTTACCAGGCTAAAAGCCAAAAGTATAAATACTCCTGCCATAAGTGGAAGGTCAATTGAGGCAAAATTTCTTAAATTCATTTAATCTTCTTAACGGAAAACTCCCCTTTTGAAAGTGAATTTATTAAAGCTCTTTTCTTAATCTCATCTTCAAATTCTTTTGGCCAGGAAGGAAGCGTTACGTCAACTCTTTCATCCAGCTTTGTACCTAATTTTTTTCGTTCGATTTGAATTTTTCGAATTATATCTCTTTTCTCAGCCTCATCTCTTAATTCCGCTGTAATTTTCGTATCTAATTCAATAACTGGAATTTGTCCCTTTCCCTCAACGATATGAATGCTCAACGTTTTATCATTAAGTTTATATTCTATACTCTTAACGTTTAATTCTTCTTTTATTAAGTTTTCTATGCCTTCCTTAAACTTATCAATCCCACTCTTTAAAATTATTTTATTTAACGGTTGACGTACTTTTATGCTTGCTTCCTTTCGTTTTGAGTGCCCAGCCTCGACGACCATTCTTGCCTGATCCATCTCGTTTGAAAGTTCACTGTCGATTAGATTCTCATTAAACTCCGGCCAATTGGCGAGATGAACCGACTCTTCTCCTGTCAAATTTGTATAAATCTCATCAGCGATAAAAGGGATAAATGGAGATAATAGTTTTGAATACTCTACAAGAACAAAATATAATGTATTCAGGCACTGCTCACGATCTTTTGAATCTTCATTTGTCAAACTTGCCCTCTCCCTGCTTCTCCTCACATACCAGTTGGACAAATCATCTATTACGAATTTCTCAATATCCTCAACTGCTTTGTAAGCGCTATAATCTTCAATGTATTTTGTAACATTTTTTATACTTTCATTAAACCGGGATAGAATCCATCTGTCCAAGACATTGTCTGAAATTTGAACTTTCAACTTTGAACTTTGCCTGCCCGCCGAAGCCTTGGCGAAGGCGGGAACTTTGAACTTATTTAGGATTGCATAAGTTACAAAAAAGCTATAAACATTCCAAAGTCTTAAAATAAACAAACGTCTTACCCCATCAGCAGTATGATAACCAAAATTAAGGTTATATTCCGGATTTTGACGCAGATACAGCCAGCGCATTACATCCACCCCAATTTTATCTGCAGCTTCATTAAATTCTATTGCATTCCCTTTGCTTTTGTGCATCTCCTCCCCTTCTTCATCGCGAACTGACGCAAAACCCAAAACTCTTTCAAAAGCATTTTTTCCTTCAAGCGCCGTTGACATTGCTATTAAAGAATAAAACCAATTCTTGAATTGACCCGGAAAACTTTCAGTTATGAAATGTGCCGGGCGCCAATCTTGCGGCATAGTTGAGAAAGGAACAATTCCCGCATCAAGCCAGGGGTTTCCAACATCCGGAATCCGCTGGGAAACCTCACCGCAATTCGAACATTTTATTTTTACCTGATCTATCCAGGGCCTGTGCGGAGAGTTACCATCAAACTTCTCAAATCCCTCAACGGCTCTCTCTTTTAACTCATCAAATCCGCCAATCACCTCAAAATTTTTACACTTTTGGCATTCCCAAATAGGAAGTGCCAATCCCCAATATCGTTTTTTTGAAATCAGCCAGTCGTGCATATTTGAAAGCCAGTCAAGTTCGCGTTCCAACCCCCAAGAAGGCATCCAGTTAATTTTTTTTGCAACTTCAACCATCTGTTTCCTAAACGTTTGACCAGTAGCCTCTGACTTCTGACTACTGGCTTTTGAGTTTTTAGCTTTAAGCTTTGAGTTCGATGGAGTATCCATCGATATATACCACTCATCAACCACACGCCAAACAAGCTCGGTTTTACATCTCCAGCAAGTTGGATATCTATGAAGATAATCGAACTGTTTGAAGGATAGTTTTCTTTTTTCCAAATCTTCAAGAACTTTCTCGCTTGCCTTCTTAACGAATTGACCTGAAATAAAACCAAATCCATCCAAAAATACTCCTGCCTCATCAATCTCTTCAACTGCGGGTAATTTTTCTTTTTTTGAAAGTTTATAGTCTTCTCCTCCGGCACCGGGCGCCACGTGCACAATTCCAGTTCCCTCTGTAGGATTTATTGGGAGTATTAGTGGATCCGAAGCAACAACTCTATGGGTATATCCGGAAAGTGCTTTTTTAACAGCCGGGAAACTATCATATGGAGCCTCGTATTCAAGTCCCACCAAATCCAAACCTTTTAATTCTTCTACTTTTTCAAATCCCTCCGTAATTTTTTGTTTATTGATCAAAAGTTCGTCTCTGGGACTTTCTTCTGTTCCCAAAGGACTGATTAGGTAAACTGCCTCTTGCCCATCTGACATTTTCCAATATGTCAATTCGGGATCAACAGCCAGAGCCACATTTCCCGGTATTGTCCATGGGGTTGTCGTCCATGCAAGAAGATATTCATTTGTTCTTCCTTTAATTTTAAGTTTAAACACAACAGTTTTATGTGTAACTTCTTTATATTCTTCTGTGAGAATTTCATGCTGGGAGATTGCAGTCCCGCATCTAGGACACCACGGAACGCTGTCTCGTCCTTTATAAAGCCATCCTTTCTCATGGACTTTTTTTAAAAAATCCCAGATCGCGTAGTTATTTTCGTCAGATGAGGTATGATAAGAATTTTCCCAATCCATGAAGTATCCCAGCCTTTTTGACTGTTCTGTTTGAATCTTGGAATATTTAGATACCCGCTCCTTACAAAGGTTAATAAACTTCTCAAGGCTTTTGAATTTATCTCCGGGAACTAAATTTTCAATATCTTTTTTTGAGGAAAGCCCCAGCTCCTTCTCAACTTCTACCTCAACCCAAAGTCCTTGCTCGTCAAATCCGTTTTGGAAACGCTGGCGCTTCCCCCTCATATTCCAAAATCTTTGCCAGAAGTCTTTGTACGTTCTTCCCCAAGCGTGGTGTACCCCCATTGGGTTATTTGCAGTAATTGGCCCGTCAAGAAAAGAAAATCTCTGCTCTGCAGAATCGTTTTTATGAAGGTATTTATCAACTATCCCTTCTTTGTGCCATTTTTCCAGAAGATCCCGCTCAAGGGATGGAAAATCAGTTTGGGGTGAAACTGGCTTAAATGAATCGCTTTTGTTGTTTTTGGAATTTGACATAAAAATATAAACTCGAACAAGTGTCGAGATAAGGCTAATTTTAGCTCAAAGCAGGACCAACTTCAACCTATGGAGTACCAAAGACAAAAACTGCGAAGTAATCCGCAATTCCCCCACACCCCGCCTGCCAATTGGGATCTCTAATTGCTTCCCTATGTCCGGTTAAAGAGCGATCCCAACCGAATTCAACAATGTGTACTCCGTACTGGGGCTGTACTCCTCCAAATAAAACTTCCCCCATTCTTCCGAATTCATTCTGGTCCTTTGCATACTTTTCAAACCCGGCGTGTCCGTCAAGTCCTCCGTTGGCAACTTGCTCTACTGCCCTATTTTCTGCAACGGAACAAAGAAAATCGCTTTTTTGAAGCCTATTTACTCCGTGCGCAGATCTGTAATTATTTATTGCCTCATACAACTCATCCGGCGTTGACATTCTAGAGTCCGGAGGAAGCGCAATTCTTGTTATCTCCCCGTCCACGTTTTCAACGGTCCAATTAAAAGGTGTTGGGACTGGTATATAGGAATTTTCATCAGATTTAGAAGAATTGTTGGGGTTTTTAAAATAAATATTCTCAGGAGCAAATCCGCCTATATTTACCAGAACCTTTGATAAAATAAAAAGACCCAAAAAAATGAAAAAAAGGAATAGGTATTTTGATGATGTGATACCTCCTAAAATAGGAAATCCTATTTTTCGAATTTTTACGACTTTCAAGATCTTTTTCATTCTAAAAATAATTATATCAATAAATCCTAAAACTTTCTTTTTTGTGGTATAATCGGAGGCAAATGGAAAAAGTGGCAATATTTGCAGTTTTATTATTAACTTTTACTCCGCAAATTGCGTCCGCGCAAAGCTCGGCAACGGTTGAGGTCAATAATAATGTTTCATCGATTTCAAACACAGATACGGAAGTAAAAACCAATATTAGAGTTGAAACAAACGGAAAAGTAACAGAGTATTCATCACACAAGTCACAGGATGTAAAAATAAAGGTCGAAGATGGAAAGTCGGAAATAAAGGTTGACGGCGAACAAGTTTTAGGGGATGAATCTACTTCCACCAACAGCCCAACATTAATTGTAGAAAAGGAAAAAGAGGACTTGGAAAAAGAAGATAAAAATATAATAGAGGTGATTCAAAGCGTAATAAAGGGCCTTTTTTCACTTCTCGTGTGAATCTGACAAAATATTAATTACCTCTTCATCCGAAACCTGTTCAAAATTTTTATAAAAATTTCCAATTGCAAACATCTCACTAACCTCGGAAACGCATACAAAGTCATCAACCATATTTTTAATATTTCCGGCAGTATCCTTACCGGAAACGGGAACGGCAAATATGATTTTATCGGGATTAAGTTTTTTAACTGCCTCAATAGCAGCTTTAGCCGACACCCCTGTTGCCAGTCCGTCATCAACTAAAATTACACTCTTATTACTAAGGCTCGGCAAACTCTTCCCTTTTCTGTATAGCAAAATTCTCCTTTTAAGTTCTTCCTCCTCATCACTTCTTATATTATTAAGTTGTTCTTTTGTGATATCCGAGGATTTTATTGCTCTATCATCTAGATATAATGTATTATTTTCGGATACAGCACCTATTCCAAGCTCGGGCTCCAGGGGATGTCCTATTTTACGAGCTACAATAACATCAAGCGGCAGGTTAAGTGATTTGGCAACTATATTTCCCACAACAACTCCACCTCTGGGAATTGCCAAAATTATAGCGTTTTTATTTCTAAAGTTAGTGAGTACTTGAGCTAATTTTTTTCCTGCATCAACCCTGTCTTCAAACATAATGGTATTATAGCCCAATTAACAAAGAGTGTGAGCTAATAATCAATTAGAAGGTTGCTCTGGTTCTTGAAAAACAGTATGCACAGGTTCGTTTGGCTTAATTCCCAATTCCGCCATATGCTGATGCGCTTTTCTTTTTTCTTCAGCAAGATGTTCTTTAAGATCAGGTACTCTTTGTACACATTCTTTCCATGATCCGTCCCCAACTATTTCATATGGATCGACGGGAAATATATTTTTCTCGCTCATATTTGGTAAGAAGTATAGGGTATTCATGCTTTGATATCAAGGAAGTAAAAGAAATGTATAATTATTGCTTCAAATCATCTTTTGGTATATGATACACCCAAAATGAGCATAATATCTCTCTTAACATTTCTTTTAATTCCGCTCGCCATAGTTTTAATCTCAATTAGGCAGGTTAATCAGTTTGAAAGAGGAGTAAGATTTAGATTTGGCAAATATAAAGATCTAATGCAGCCCGGTTGGAGAATTATCTGGCCTATAATTGAGGGCTGGCAAAAAATTGATATTAGAGTTAAGGCAGTGGACGTTCCTGATCAGGCCGCAATTACAAAAGATAATGTCTCAGCGGGCGTTAATGCGGTAATTTATTACAAAGTAAAATCCGCTGAAAAAGCGGTTTTGGAAGTGGAAGATTTCTTTTTTGCGGTTTCTCAGCTTGCCCAAACAACAATGAGAAATGTAATTGGCGAAACAAGCCTTGACGATCTTCTCTCCAAAAGAAATCAAGTTGCGTCAAAAATAAAATTAATAATTGATAAGGCATCTGATCCCTGGGGAATAAGCGTTGAATCGGTTGAGCTAAAAGATATTCTGCTTCCGGAAGAGATGAAAAGAGTTATTGCAAAACAGGCTGAGGCAGAAAGAGAAAGAAGAGCAATTGTAATAAGAGCCGAAGGAGAAAAAGCAGCTGCGGCAAACATTTCCAGTGCCGCAGGGATTCTTTCAAAATCAAAAGGAGGACTGCATGTTAGAACTCTTCAAACATTATCTGAGCTATCCTCTGATAAAAGCAATACTGTTGTATTTGTAACACCTCTTGAGGTGTTACGGGCATTTGAAGGTCTAATTAAAAACGGAAAAATAAAATAAAAATTATCTTAATTCCATTTCATAAACTCCAACAAACTCCCTATCATTTGGCTTTTGAAATATTTTTTTATCTTTAAAATATTTGTCTGCCCCTGCAAAATAATCTCCTCGAGATACAAAATAGACTGGATATCTACCTCCTGATTCTTTAATTAGGCTTTCCAAAATAGTTTTAAACTGCTCCTGATCCGAAGTGTTTAGCGCTATTACAAGAGTGTTGGGCTCATAATGTAAAAAGCCAACTATCGCATCCTCCGGATTCCCAAAGTCATTTCTTACAATAACAACTATTTGCTGATCCTTTGATAGATTTTTCAAATAATTAACCGCCCCTATAACTCCATAACCCGATGAAAAACCGTAAAAATATTGTATTAAATCCGCTTTTGCGCGAGAGGCATAAAATTCCGGTAGTTTTTGAGGGCTTAAATAGAGAACTGAATTGTAAAACAAAGAAACTAGAATAAATATTCCCAAAACTGTATATAAATAGATTTTGTTTGTTATCTTTGATAAATATGCTCCGGCTAAAATTATCAAAGGGATTGTCAAAAGAAGTACATGTCGGCTGGTTAATGTTTTTCCCAAAGCAACTTCATAGAAAAAGGGAAGTAGAAACCATAAATATATCAAATAACTATTTTTCAAATCTCCTTTTTTAATGATTACAAACAGCAAAGCCAGTATCAAAACAAAAGGAGTTGGATAAAGTAAGAGCCACTGGGAAATGGATGATAGATTATCGATCCATATTCCAAATGGGAAAGTAAATATGCGGGAAAAAGGGTAAGTGTACTGCGCAATAATAAGTTTATACTCGGAATAGAACGGGTGTGAGTAAAGAATAAAGTAAGATATAATTGATATTACAAATGGAACTAACACCTGAATGAAGAGATAATTTTTTTCATCTTTTTTTGATTTATCAAGAAAATAAAATATTGGATATGAGACAAGCGGTAAAAAAACAAAAAATAGCGCCGTTGCCTTAATCCACACACCCAAAGCTAAAACCATTCCAAGAATTATTGAATAAGTCCATTTTTTATATTTGAAGAGAAGGTAAGTTAAAAAAAGACTCCAGATTGAAATTGTTGATACTGCCCCGTCCAAAAGCGCAAGCCTGTCAAAAAATAAATTATAAGGAGAAAGGATATAAATAGTGCCCGCAAAAATAGATGCTTTATCACCAAATACTTTTTTGACAAAATAAAAAATGCCAAGAAAAGTAAGAAATCCAAAAAATACGCTTACCAAACGCCCGCCAATTAGATAATCTCCTGTTATTTCACCTGAGATTCCAAACAAATATGGAAGAAGAGGCTCTTTTCCAATTCTTAGCGAATAGAAATCGTGATCCGGCTCTTTTATTTGATGCGCGGCAACTCTAAGATACGTTGACTCATCATTAAAAATAGGAACACTATTTAAAAATGCGACCCGGGAAACAAAATATAAAACTATGAGGAAAATAAAAAGATAATTTTTCGCGCTCACTACCTAAATGTAGCGCAGCAAATCCCTAAAATCAATTCCTCTGCCTCAGAAATGCGGGCCGTAGTCTTGAGCGAAGTCGAAAGAGATGTTTTACCCTGCTTGCCCGCCTCTGGAAGGAGCAAGGCCGAAAGACTAAAAACACCTTAAGTATTCTTTTTAGAATGTTTCTTTAGCCATTTGGAAATTTCCTCAATTTCTGGCTGCGAATTTTCTATGTATAATGCGTACTCTACTACTTCTTTTTGATCTGCAATAAATTTATAGCCATTAAGTTCCAAAAATGTCATCATGGAAAACATTGCAGTTCTTTTATTCCCGTCAACAAATTGATGATTCATAAGAAGTGAATGCACTAAGGAAGCTGCCTTGTCAAAAATGGAAGGATAAAGATCAATACCGCTAAAAGTGGCTTGCGGACGCATAACAGCAGATTCAAGCAGCCCCAAGTCACGAAGACCGTGAGATCCGCCAAATTTGTCTATTGCAAGCTCGTGAAGAAGAAGGACGTCTTGCACCGTCAAGTATTTCATTATTTAAGGGATTATTTTTTAGCGAGTTCTGCAAAAGCCTTGCTGTATCTTCTCAGTAAACTTTTTGCAACAGCATAAACTTCAGGATCGATCACAGAATCTACAACTTCTTGAGGATTAAAATCAACTATCAATCGCTTTTTTGAAGCTACATATTGTACTTTTGCAATATCCACATCTCCCACCTGTTTTAAGATATCCTTCGAAATGGTGATTGCCTTCGAATTACCAACGGTAATTAATTTTTGCATCATGTTATAACCATGTTATAATAATTAGTAGGTTTTGTCAAGAGGATT
>CAZFNO010000025.1:0-6882 GCA_964520695.1 uncultured Gammaproteobacteria bacterium
GGAAATCCTGTTTTCGTTGATGTTTCTTATGATGATAGTCAGCATTGCCAAGCAGTCTGGTCATACAGAATAAACAGCGGCTCCTGGTCATCTTATGATGACCGCTCAATTGCTCTTTACAATCTTCCAGAAGGAAACATCAAGCTTGACGTAAGAGTAAAAAGCGTAGTTAACAGTGACCAAAAAACAATAACCAGAAATTTTATTTATTCAGGTTCCGGATCAGCTGAAGTATCTCCCACCATTTTTCCCTCCGAGTAGCCTGCGGTTTGTTTTTGCTAAATTAAAATCATATAATTTTTGATAGAGATTATATTTTGATTAAATGCATAAAATAATAAACAGTACTGCCCATGGCGCATTTCTTAAAACAGTTAAGCACCCCTTTATAAAAACTCACTGGCAGGATGCTTTACTTGCTTTTTTTACACTTAGCTATATAGCTTATTTTACAGTTGCCAGTTTTTTAAGATACGAAAACTTCTATACCGGAAGATTTGACCTTGGAAATATGAGTCAGACCGTTTGGAACAGTCTAAACGGTAATTTTTTCATGCTTACCGACCCCAACGGAACAGCAGAAATCTCACGCCTTTCGGTGCATGCTGATTTAATCCTTATCCTTCTTGCTCCTTTTTATCTTATCTGGGAAGACCCAAGAATGCTTCTTCTTATTCAAACACTAACCTTATCTTTTGGAGGAATTTTTGTTTATTTGATCTCAAATCATTTACTTAGGAACAAATCAATTTCTCTAGTTTTTGCGTTTGCATTTTATTTGAATCCTGCAGTTAACTGGACAAATCTTTATGATTTCCACGCCGTAACACTGGCAACAACTTTTCTTTTGGGGGGGGGTTATTTTATATTAAAGCGTAAATATTTTCCCGCAATTATTTTTTTGCTTTTGGCGGGGATTACAAAAGAACAAATTTGGGCAATAAACGTATTGTTTGGACTCTATATTATATTTATTGGCAAACAAAAAATTCTAGGCAGTCTTTTTACAATTTTTTCAGTGAGTTTATTTTATATTTTATTTTGGATAGCAATACCACTGGCAGGGGAAGGCCAGCATTTTGCCCTGAGTTTTTTCAAAGACTTCGGATCAACGCCCGGTGAGGTTATAAAAAACATATTGTTAAATCCCGTCCACACCTTCCAAACAATTTCACATCCGGATAAACTTGATTATCTAAACAAGCTTTTCCAGCCTCTTGGGTTTTTATCGGTATTTGCATTGCCTTTTCTTGTATTTGCACTTCCTGATTTGTCAATCAATCTTCTAAGCAGTTTTTCTCCCATGCACCAAATTTATTATCAGTACAGCGCAACTATAACTCCTTTTATTTTTATATCCGGAGTTTACGGAGTGTATTTTATAAGAAAACTTGCACCAAACGTTCCCATACACCTATTCTCAGTTTTAATCATTACAATGACACTTGTATCCGCTTATAATTTCGGGCCAACCCTCATTGCCAAAAAACCCAATGATGCAATGTTTCGAAAACAGCTTCCTATTAAGGCCGAGATTAACTTTTTTATAAAAAGACTTCCTAATGATAATAAAATTTCTGCGAGCAATAATCTTGGGGCGCATCTTTCACACAGAAGATTTATTTATGTTTTGCCAAAAGGAATTGATGAAGCAGATAGGGTGCTCATACTGAATCGGGAAAATGCAAGTAAAAAAGGGCAGGAGACGCTTGATGCCCTTCTAAAAAATCCTGCGTTTATAATCGAATATAACATTGAAAACTTTTACTCATTTCGAAAAATCTAAATAACTATGGTTAATGTTATAAAAGCAGACGGCACAATTGAGCCGTATCAAAGAGAAAAAGTTTTAGATTCCATAAAAAGAGCAGGAATACCACGCCGATTGCAGGACGAAGTTTTAAAAAAAATTGAATCGGATCTTCATGAAGACATAACAACCAGCCAGATTTACAAACACATAGAGGATTTCTTGGGAAGATCGGATGAGCCCTATCTAAAGGGGAGATATTCGCTGAAACAGGCAATTATGGCTCTTGGTCCAACCGGATACCCATTCGAGTTTTATGTTTCGGAAATTCTAAAAGAGGAAGGATTTAAAACAGAAGTCGGCGTAATGCTTCGGGGAAAATGCGTAACCCATGAAGTTGATGTTGTTGCTAAAAAAGGGAATGAGAAGCTAATGGTGGAAGCTAAATTCCACAACAGAACCGGAACAAAATCAGACATACAGGTGGCGCTTTACACTAGCGCTCGCTTTGATGATCTTTCCCATAAACACGGCTTTACCAAAGCGCTTCTTGTTACAAATACCAAAATTACAAAAGACGCGCTTGATTATGCACACTGTCAAGGCATGCAAGTTCTGGGCTGGAGTTATCCCGGCGGAGAAAGCCTTAGAGATTTGGTTGAAAAATATAAGCTTTTTCCCATAACAATTTTGACAAGTTTGTCTTTTTCTCAAAAACAAACCCTTCTTAACGCAGGTATTGTTCTTGCAAGAGAAATTTGTTTTGACAAAAGGATACTTAACAAAAGCGAAGTGCCCGATAATATAAAAGAAAGAGTTTCAGAAGAGGCTGGTTTTATATGTAATCTTTGATAAATTTTTCGGAAAGCTTTTGCCTCTCAAACCTATCCGCCATGTAGCCGTTGGGAACGGTTTTTAGGCTTGGACTGTCCCAAACAAACCCGTTTCGAATGGTGTGATCACCAAACCGCTCGTTTATCTCATCCATAACAGCCTGAATTTTGTTGTCTTTTTTTGTTTGATCAAACATTGAAATGGTCAGATTGTTTGCATCCTCTAAATTTCCCGCCCAAACACCCATTTGGCGGACCATCCTCTCGCAACGCTCAGGACAAGTCGGTTCGCAATTTTTTCCGCAAACCGAACAATTCCCAAAGCCCCATCCGTCATAGAGAATTTTGCACAAACTGAAGATTTCCCGTCCCGAGTCAAAGTGATACGAAACAGTTTTTCTAGCGTGGTAAACATTTGCGCCAAACAAATATAGCCCGACGGTGCGGGCTTTTTTACCAAGACGACGAAGTTTTATACCAACTTCCTCACAAAGTTCAAATACATTTTGTAAAATTATCTTTTGATCGTATTCATTACGAGGCAGGCAGTAATTTCTGCCGACTGACTTTGTTTCACTCGGGACATAATAGGGGACAACCTTGCGATCATCAATTCCTTGCCCTAGGCTTTTAAGAAAGTGTCCCTCAACGTCTTTAAATTCCCGAGTTAAAACATCAAGCGGTGTGTTTCTAAGCTGAAGCGGAGTATAGATTCCGATTTTATTAAGCCTTTTTTCAATTCTAAAACCTATTCCGCAAAAGTCTGTAAGTTTAACTCGCGAGTAAATTTTTTCTATATCTTCTTTTTTAATCTGCGTAAAACCCTCCGGTTTGTTAAGTCCTGATGCCAGTTTGGCAAGAAGTTTGTTGTGAGAAAGACCGACTGAAACTGTGATATACTGGCCGATTTCTCTTTCTATCCGTTTTTTAATTGTTTGAACAATTTTATACCTGCCACCGAACAAATTCTGCGTTAAAGTAACGTCAATAAAAACCTCGTCAAGTGAAAAAAGCTCAACGTAAGGACTGTAATCTTTACAGATATTTAAGAACTTCTGGGTTACTTCCCAGTATTTTTCAAAGTGAGCCCCAACGGTAATAATTTCCGGGCAAATCCTTCTTGCTTCCCAAACTCTTGTAACCGAGGGGATTCCCAGTTTTTTAGCCTCCCTGCTTGCGGCAATAATGCAAGTTCTGCCGTTTGCTGCGGTAACGCCGATTGGTTTTCCGCGGAGGGAAGGATTAAACTCCTGTTCAACTGACGCAAAATAAGAATCAAAATCAATGTGTAAAATTATGCGATACATAAGCTAATTATCAATTTGAAATTTTAAATTTTTAATGAAATCTAAATGTTTAAATTTTTAAAAATTAATTAATTGAAAATTCAATGAAAATTGAGAATTTAAAATTAAAAATTCTACAACATTATCCAGAATATATACATTTTGAAGATCCTTTTGAAGAAATGAAGGGCAGTCATAATATAATCAATATACGGAAAAAATATACGAAATACAATAGAACAAAAGTAGAATGAACTCGATCAAAAGAGATCAAGGCTTGACAGGGGCGTTTACTTATGCATAACTAGATTAGAGAGTAAATCCGCCGGATTTTTCCGTTCGCCTTCAGGTACTATTCGTACACGGCTCACGGAGCAATCTATGGCGGACGCAGAAACTCTAAAAACTCGTGAAACTCGTTAAGAGTTTCTAGCGGAAGGAGGTGATAACTGATGAACGCACAACAAAAACAATGGTTAGAATGGGCTGCAACCCTTCTTGTCGTAGTAGGAGCACTTAACTGGGGCCTTGTAGGTCTTGGTGGTTTCTTGGGATCAAGTCTTAATGTTGTTAACTTGATACTTGGAGGATTTCCTCAGGTTGAGTGGCTGGTTTACGTACTTGTAGGACTATCGGGTCTTTGGGTAGGCTGGAATGCTTACGCAAAAATTTCCAAATAGAGACTCATTCCTGTCCGGAACTTATCAAGCGTAGTGAAGTTAGAATGGCATTATATCTGAGCAGATTTTAAATCCGGCTTGCGAACTTGATTCGTAAATAGCAATTGACAAGGGAAAATCATTTTGGAAGGAAACAAAGTCTTTACCAAGAATTGTTTCTGATGAACCATTAGATATCTGATTGAGGGGATATAAAAAATCTCCGATGTTATTGCATTTATTTCTATGAATAAGTGCTGATTTGTAGTCTTTAGATAAATCTACAAGTTTTATTGTAATTTTTGTTTTATCGCTGCCTTCCGGTTCAAATAGAGCTATACCTGAATTATTAGGGCTTGCCTCGTCCAATAAAACCACTGAAAAGCTTTTGGAAGAATCATTTTTTACCTTAGTATCCAAGGATTTATTAGACGGAAAACTGTTATTTTTTTGAAAAAAAGTACTTTTGTTATTAAGCAGCAAGTATGATGCAACGACGAAAATAATTAAGAAAAAAATTAAGTGTTTTCTCAAATTCATAATAGTCAAAAAATACCAAAATATTCAAGTATTCTACTGTATATAAATCTTGGACCTGCAAATAAAAGAGTAAATAAAATAAGAAGACCGGTAAAACCCACTATCAAAAGCAATACTTCAAAAAGTCTTTCCCGCATGATTTTATTATAACATCTTATTGAAACTTGAGAATAATTTGCTTGTTACTGCTAATTTGATATTATTTTATTATGCAATCAAAAAACTCTGCGCATTATGAATATCTTCGGGATAAGTGGACAAAAAAACATAAAGACCTTCAGTTCACACTTTCTAAAAAACACAAAAAATCTTTTGAGTGGCTTGCTACCAATACAAAACAGCTGGCAATGGGCTCTTTAGGAAGTTTAATCCTTCTAGCCTCCCCCATGCAACCGGCAGGCGCTACAAAACAAAATACAAGTACACAAATCCAAGAAATTAATACGCTTGATCCTAAAACTTTTCTCTTGTCCGATCTTTTAACAGCTATTCCAAGTAAGGTTAGACCCCTTACATCCGAAGAGGAGGAAAAAATCGGACAAATTCTGTCTGAAAAATTCGGAATGAGGGTGAGCGCACAGCTAAACGGCCTAAGACTTAATAGGAGCTATGGATTAATTGGAGCTGAGCAGCACTTAGCGCGCTTTCCCGGAGATAACATGGCCACTCACTTTGACAGAAACAGCGATGATGCATCCAAATACTATTCCTCGGGCATGGCGCCGGGGCTTGGCGCATGGGGATATTTTGCAACTTCGCGTGCAAATATGACGCAGGAGGACTCACAAAAGGAAAAGTATTACATAGCAACCCAAACCTTTCTTGCTCCGGATTTTAACAGGAAAATTGCTATTTACCGGGATTTTTTTAAATACAGAAAAATGCTTGTTGTTAATCCTCACAACGGAAAAGCTATCGTAGCGGTAATAGGTGACGCAGGACCTGCCGAATGGACAGGAAAACATTTAGGAGGCTCTCCTGAGGTTATGAGGCACTTGGAGCGAGTTGATGGACGCGGGAGAGGACCTGTGCTATATTTTTTTATAGACGATCCGTCGGACTCAATCCCTTTGGGTCCGGTTGAACCCATAAACTCTTAAATATGAAAAGACATTTTTATGAAACCATTATAGAAACAGCTTCCCTAAGCCTAGCCTTGGCCGATATGGAACTAACTCGTGAGGAAAGAAAGCATCTTATAGACCTGGCTTCGGAAAATCTTCACCACGCAATTCTAGATGCAGTTTTATCCGAGCTTTCTGAAAAAGACAAACAGGAGTTTTTGCAGCTTCTTGCAGAAGGGGACGACGAGAAAGTTTGGAAACTCTTAAAAGACAGGATTGATAATATCGAAGAAAAAATTAAAAAAACCGCAGACGATTTAAAAAGGCAGCTCCATAAAGACATTGAAGAAAGCCACAAAAAATCAAAAGTGTAAATTTGATGGTAGAAACAAAAAAAATCATTGAAAAACTTCCTAACTTAAAAAGAGTAAAAATAAAACTTCCTCTCGGATATATTTTTCCAGCAGCAGTGTTCATGTTTTTAATTGTTTTAGGAACCATACTTTATTATTCATATAGTTTGAATTCAAACAATAAAAAGCTTACGTTGGCTTTAACAAATGTTGAAAAAGAGCTAACTGAGCTTAAAAATCAAGATCAATATGTGATGAATAAAAAACTTGAAGAAGAGATTGAAAATATCAAAAAAACTTATAGCCAATCTGTTGAGATTTATGAAAGCATAGTTGATCTTGATGATCAGAAAAAAGATACAGATGAATTTAAAGAAAAACTGGCCGAGAGCCTGAA
>CAZFNO010000025.1:6982-10913 GCA_964520695.1 uncultured Gammaproteobacteria bacterium
ATGATCAGAAAAAAGATACAGATGAATTTAAAGAAAAACTGGCCGAGAGCCTGAAACTTCTGTCCGATAGAAATTATGCGTCAGCATCGGCTCTTTTAACTTCCCTTAAAACAGAAATCGATAAGGAGCTTTCCACAAGCACTTTCTCAAATTTGGTTGGGAATTCAAATGTAAGCGTTAATAACACTCCTCCGGGATCAGGTTATAGCAGGCAGAAAGTAAAAACAGATTTTGGCGAATTTATTGTTGATATTGTTGCTGCAGATCTAAATTCTGCCCGTGTAATTGTTGATACTGCGGCGGACTCTGATTGCGCTGACAATTGTCCCGTACTCCCGCTTAGTGATTATGTTGCAAGAAACGGAGCATTTGCCGGAGTCAACGGATCTTATTTTTGCCCTGCCTCATATCCAACCTGCGCCGGAAAAACCAATTCATTTGATACTCTTCTTATGAATAAGAATAAAACATATTTTAATTCAGATAATAATGTATATAGTAATGTGCCTGCGGTAATATTTAGTGGCACATCGGCAAGATTTGTTGGAAGAAGTCTTGAGTGGGGAAGGGATACCGGTGTTGATGCGGTTTTGGCTAATCAGCCTCTTTTAGTATCAGGCGGGAATGTAGTTTTCGGAGGAGATGATGAAGTAAAAAGATCAGGTGCAGGATCAAGGAGTTTTGTTGGTTCAAGCGGATCAACTGTTTACATTGGAGTTGTACACGGCGTTAACGCAGCCCAGATGGCAAGAGTTTTGCATGCTATGGGCATAAAAAACGCTTTAAACTTGGACTCAGGCGGTTCAACTGCTCTTTGGAGCGGGGGATACAGGGTGGGACCCGGAAGAAACATACCAAACGCTCTGCTTTTTGTCGGAAAATAACTATTCTTTATCTTCTTCAATTGGATCAGATAAGGGCTTTTCCCGTTTTGCAAGAAGTATAAAAGGAAGAGCGCCCAGTTGGATAAGCGATGCAATTCCAAATGATGTCGAATAATTCCAAATATCGGCAGCTTTTCCAAGTGCGGGCTGAATAATAATGCCTCCTGATGAACCCATAAGTGAATTAAAAGAAAGAACTGTTGCTCGTTGTGCTGATGGAATAAGTCCATTAAGATATGCTTGTGTTATAGGCATAATTGCGGCAAACATAAGTCCCCATACGAATATAAGTACCAGCGCAACATAGAAATTATTCGTAAGTCCTGCACCCAAAACAGCAAAAGCTGATATCCCTATTCCAAAAAACATAGCAGATGTTCTTTTTGTAAATATACGTCTTAAATATGGTGCTGTAAAACCACCGCATATTTGCGCAAAAGCCACAATTGCAGCAACCAGTCCGGCAATAGCATAAGCTTCACTGTTTCCATATAATTCAAGTAAATAAGGCTGAAGTGCATAAAAAATGTAAAAACTAACGCCTGATAAAAGCGGCGCCACAAGCATCATCCATCTGACAGGAGGATTTTTAAAACCATGGTCGATAGATAGCGAGAAAATTTTTTTCATCTCATTTATGGGCTGTTTTGGTTTGCTGGGGACAAATCCTAAATCACGCATGAGGAAAAAAGCAGTTGCAAAATTTATAAGCAAGATTAATGACCGCAGAATATACGGAACGCCAAGATTAGTAAATTGGGCTATTACGCCTCCAAGGAGAGACCCTGCAAGCATAGCCCCTCCTCCTACAATCTGACCTTTAGCAAAAACGCCCTCAAGGTGTCCTTTATAGTTGGTAGCGGAAAGGGCGTCGACCAGCCATGCCTCCAAAGCTCCTGAAAAGAACGTAAAACCAAGTCCTAAGAGAATCGACGAAGCCGCCCACCCCCAAAATGGGCCCTGAATCTGCCACATAAATAGATAAAGAAGGGTTGATGCCATAAGCGTTGCCGCACCTAAAAGATAAGACGTTCTTCTGCCGTATGTATCTGCAATAATGCCGGTTGGCACTTCAAAAATAACCATACCCAATGTAAAAAATGCATTTGCCGCAAATGCTTCAAAATTGGAAAGTCCTGCGTCCAAGAGAAATATTGTATTGATTCCCCAAATAAAAGAAGCCGCAAGAGTATTTCCCAAAACTAAATAGAGATAAATATTTCTAATGCTTTGAGTTTTTTTAAACACAGAGTATATTTTATCAGATTTTTAAAGACGCCAAGGTTGAACCTTTGCTTGAGGCCGATCAAGGTCCGTTCCTAAAACTTGATTTTTGTAAATAAATACCCTATAATACGCAACACTATGGGACAAAAGACCGTAATTGCAGCCATAATTTTAATAATAATAACCTTTATTCTTGCCGTTATTTTTGTAATTTCAAGAATTATAGGCGGGGTAGGCGGCGGAGAAGAACAAAAAGAGGAAAAAGAGATAACTACAACCCCTGTTGCCAATATCGTTAAGGATCAGTTTGTATATGACGGCCTTTCTCTCGAGATAGAAGCGGACATATCAGACTGGGTTACCAAAAACTCATTCACAGTTACAGCAGGCGGAACAGGAGGTCTTCTTGGCGGATCGTCAAGGTCTCTTTACGTTGTTTTTGACTCTCCTTTTAGCTTACCGCATCAAACATCCGGAGAAAATGAACTCGGACTCGGAGAATTGGTGCGCGTTAACATTAAAGGCCGTGCCTTGATACTAAATAGAGAGGAAGTTGAGCGCGCTTTAGGAATTTCCCTTGATGATGAGAAACTTGCACTTGATGATTCAAGAATCAACGGATGGAAATTCGGAATAATTTTTATCGCAGACAGCGTTGAGAAGCTAGAATAGTTTCATTTGAGTATAATATGAAGCCTTGCTTCTCCTAGTGTCACAGTTGAGCCGAGCTGTGTTTTCATCTGAACACTGTAAGTCTTTGCTCCTGAATCATAGATTATTGGGCTTGAAACAATATATCCTGATGCACCTGTATTTTTGGTTACCTCCGAATTCCAGACAGGATGTTTGTCAGTTTTGTTATAAAGCCTCGCACTAACTGCCTGATTTTCTCCCGGAACCTGGATTGAAGTTTCAAATCTAATTTCTTTAATATCACCATAACTTCCAAGATCGACTGTCGCCTGAAGGCCACCAACATCCACCCAATTTTGATCACTGCTTGTCCCTGATCCAAAAGAAATAAAGTGATCTTTTATCGAAGATGATGTTTCCCTAAAGACTATTGTTGTTGGTGAGGGGACTACAGTTTCTTTGGGTTGGGGAGTAGGGGTAAAATCAATAGAAGAAACCTCGGGAGGAACTTGGAAGCCTTCTATAACATCATTTTGATTTAGAAGTTTGTAGTTTATAAATAATAGGTTTGCTAACAAAACAAGCAATACTAAGCCTGCCACCAAAACAGTCCTTTTGGCAATTTTTTCGTCTTTTTCCAACCGAACTTCCTCAGCCTCAATTTCCTGCTGAAGAATATCTTCCCTGCTATCTTTATTACTATCTTTGGCCACTAACTTAAGCTTATATAAGTTTTTCAGATTTGTAAAGAAAAGTGTACATGATAATCTATTAAAATTCACAAAACACCTTGACAACAATATTTAAATTTTTTATATTCTTCTTAATGCCTAGATCACACGAGTTAATAACGGAGAAGCCACAACCAAAAGATCAATATCCAAGGGTAGTTCATTCAATTTATGATGCAATAGAACAAGAATTTCCTGGCGTGATAAGCATTGGTGAGGTAGATAGACGCTTTAGGGAGCTTGGTACAAAATCCAGAATACAAGATTTTGTAGGAATACTTGTAGAAAGAGGTATAAAGCAAGATTTAAAAAATGGACAGGAAACAGAAATTCCTTACCCTCAAGACCAATAACCTTGAATATGATTCATGGGTGATGTACCGGACTCGAACCGGCAACCTTCAGAACCACAATCTGATGCTCTAGCCAATTGAGCTAACATCACCATATAACCTT
>CAZFNO010000026.1:0-10366 GCA_964520695.1 uncultured Gammaproteobacteria bacterium
TTTTCAAATTCCGAATATTTTTTTTGTTCTTTTGTAAGCGTGTACACTATTTTTATATTTTTATTTTTTGATTCGATTCTTCTGATCTTGTCATAGAAAATAGTGTCTTCTTTGGTTTTAAATGAAGCTATAAGCAATATCTTCGAGTTTAATTTTTTGTTTTCGATAAACTTAATAATGCTATGGAAAGGGGTTATTCCAATTCCGCCCGCTAGGAATACATTTTGGGACTTATTTCTGTAATCAAAATCAAAATATCCGATTGGTCCATAAAATTTCACAAGTTCATTTTCTTTTAAACTCATAAGTTTCTTTTTAAATGAACTTTTTATTATTTTAGTTGTTATGGTAAAAAAGTCTTTATCAGTGGGGCTTGATGAAATAGTAAAATACCTCGATGTTCCTCGCCCGTTGGGATTTTTTATTTCCAGACTTAATTTAATATACTGTCCGGAGGAAAAATTAAAGCCTTTTGGTTTTTTAAAATAAAAGGAATAGGCATCCTGAGATTCTTTTACTCTCTTAAGATATGTAGTTTCGTATGTCTTTGGTACACTTTTCATAATCTTAATTGTTCTATTATAACAACATAAAATATGTTTTCTATATGCTACAATTGGGCATACAAAGTCCCAAATGGAAAAGCTTAAATTAGACAAAAAACAGCTCATTGCTATCAAACACGGAAAGGGACCGCTTTTAATAATCGCAGGGGCAGGAACGGGCAAAACCACAGTAATTACACAAAGAATAAAGTATTTAATAACTGAAAAAAATGTTTCCTCTGATCAGATTCTGGCGCTAACTTTTACAGACAAGGCATCATTTGAAATGCAGGAGAGAATAGATGTTTTACTTCCTTATGGGTATACAAATTTGTGGATTAATACATTTCATGCGTTTTGTGATCACGTTTTACGAGAAGAAGGGCATAGTATTGGCCTTGATCCCAATTTTAAACTTCTTTCTGGAGGAGAATCGGTACTCTTTTTAATCCAGAATATTTTTAACTTGGGTTTAAAATATTTTAAACCCTTGGGAAATCCCATAAAATTTATTGATTCTCTTCTTAATCATTTCTCAAGACTAAGAGATGAGGATATAACACCCGAAGAATACATTCACTGGGCTCAAGCGAAAAGGGGAAAGCGAAAAGGGGAAAGCAAGCAAAAACTTAACCCTTCACCCTTAACGCTTGACGCTTCATTAAAAGAATCTGAACAATACAAAGAACTAGCTCAAGCTTACGCAGCCTATGAAAAGTTGAAGGTTAAAGAGTCTTTAATGGACTTTTCAGGCCTTATATCTAATACTCTTCTTTTATTTAGAAAGCGCCCTAATATCTTAAAAAGATATCAAAAACTATTTAAATTCATATTGGTAGATGAATTTCAGGATACAAATTATGCACAAAATGAACTGGCAATTCTATTAGCAGGAGATGATAAAAATATCACGGTTGTTGCTGATGACGATCAATCGATTTATAGATTTAGAGGTGCGGCTGTCTCAAATGTGCTGCAGTTTAAAAAGAATTTCCCGGACGCAAAAATTATTACATTGACACATAATTATCGCTCAACTCAGGAAATACTCGATTCTTCCTATCGCCTAATACAGAACAACAATCCTAACAGGCTTGAGGTGGTTGAAAAAATAAATAAAAAACTAATAAGTCAAGTGAATAAATACGGTGAAAAAATAGAACTTATCAAAGAAAAAAGAGCAGAGGATGAAACTGAGAAAATTGCTTCCAAAATACTGGATTTAAAAAATTCCTTTGAATTTAAAGATATTGCAATTCTTGTGAGAGCTAATAATCATTCTCGGGCAGTTGCTTCGTCTCTTGCCAGAAACAGAATTCCATATCAATTTTTGGGACCGGGATATCTATTTGCGCAGGAAGAAATTAAAGATTTAATTGCTTATGTCTCTTTCTTAACAAATCTTTCAGATTCTGTCTCATTATTCAGAGTTCTTTCAATGGATATTTTTGATATTTCCGCGGTTGATCTAAATTTTCTTCTTAATTCGGCAAAAAGGAAAAATATAACTCTTTTTGAAGCGCTTTATACAACAGACCAAAGATTTATGAATCCGGATACTGCGGATAAACTAGACAAATTTAAAAATATGGCAGTAAATCACTTAAAAAGAAGCAAAAAAGAAACAGCGGGACAAATTCTTTATTATTTTCTTGTTGATTCACAACTTTTTGAAACACTTAAATCAGCAAAATCTGTTAGAGAAGAGAGGCGAATACAAAATATTGCGAAATTTTTTGATCGGATTAAAAAATTCGAAACAGAAAGAAAAAATGCGGATATTTATGCGCTATCCGAGTGGTTCTTTCTAATGCTTCAAATGGGTGAAGGTCCAATGTCCGCAGATATTGATCTATTGGAGGAAAACGCGGTAAACATCCTAACAGTTCATTCAAGTAAGGGATTGGAGTTTAGCGTGGTCTTTTTGGTAAATCTTGTTGATGACAGATTTCCCACAAGGGAAAGAAAAGAAAAAATTCCCATACCCGAAGAGTTAATAAAAGAAAAACTGCAAGGTGATACAAATTTTCATCTTGAAGAAGAAAGAAGACTTTTCTATGTTGGGATGACAAGGGCCCGGGAAAGATTGTTTTTTACTGCTGCGGATTTTTATGCTGAGGGAAAAAGAAGGAAAAAACTCTCCCCTTTTATTTTCGAAGCACTGCCGGAACTCAAGATAAAAGAGCATGAAGAAAAAAATGTAGAACAGTTATCTCTTACAAAGACGCTGTCCGCATATAAGCCTGCTGCGCAGGAAAAGAATGTACATACCTCATTTAAAGTTAAATATCTTACGTTTTCAAATCTTCAGATGTTTGACATTTGTCCTCTTCATTACAGAGCAAAAGTAATCTTAAATATCCCAACCCCGGTATCATCAGTTCAGAGTTTTGGAATTTCTTTGCACAATACTTTGTATAAATTTTATAAAGAAATACAAGCCGGCAAAAAAATTCCGCTGAAGAGGCTTCTGGAATTACTCGAAAATGAATGGATAAATGAAGGATATCAAAATAAAACACACGAGAAAGAAAGATTTCATCAAGCAAAAAAAATATTAAAAGAATTTTATATATCTGAAAAACCCTTTAAAAATCCGGTTGGGATTGAGATACCTTTTTCTTTTATGCTTCCGGGGGGCGTTAAGGTATTTGGGAAAATTGACAGGGTTGATAGGGCGGGCGAAGGAATTGAAATTATTGACTATAAAACAGGAGAGGACAATCCAAAAGCAGAAAAAGCCCACAAGCTTCAGTTAGCCATGTATGCCCTAGCTGCAACAAAAGTTAAAGACCCTCGGCTTAATAAAGATCCCGACAATATAAGTGTTACCATACATTTTCTTGAAGGGAATAAGCGAAAATCAATGAGTTTCTCAAAAGACGATCTAGGCAAATTGGAAAATGAGCTGATTCAAAAGGTGAAAGAGATTGAAAAAAGTGACTTTTCATGCAGCAAAAACATTCTTTGCCGCAAATGCGAGTACAGACTTCTTTGTAATATAAATTAATTTTGTGCTGGGAAGATAGTAAGCCAGATTCTGTTTTTAATCCTTCGATTGCTCTCAGGACTATAGTCTGCAATCTGTCTCAATAGTGATGTTTGGTCACCATGCCCCGAGTTTCCCCGGGATGCCCTTTCTTAATGCTCCTCTGAGGAAGAGTTATGCGCATTTTTCAAAGGTTACAGCAGGTAGGATTGCCCGTTTCACAACTACTCGTCTCTGTTGCTCTCAAATCCTGTTATTTCAGGATCTGTTTTAAACCCCGTTTAGTAGTATAAGGGTTTAAATACCAGTCATTACTGATCAGAGCTTACGCCCCATCCCCATCCTCAACGCTGTCTGGACTTTCCTCCCCGTTGGATAACTTTGTATCCAATGGGGTAGCAGATCATCTTCCCAGCACACATATTATATCACATTAGCTTATAGTAAACAAAGTCTTAACTGCTTGCGCTCGCATACCGCTTTAGCGCAAATCTCCACGATAAGTATCCCAGAATTACAAAAATAAGTCCTATCCCAAAAGATAAAAAGGCCAAATTCGCAGGAAGATTCCCAAATACTGCCTGGGAGGGAAAAGTAATCATAATACCAATTGGGATTGCAAAAGTAATCAAAGCGCTAATCGGCTGTGCATACAGATTTGTCGGGATTCTTCCCATTTGAAGAAGGTCTCTATAAAGCCAGAGCATATTATCCACCTCTGTAGTTAGAATTCCGACTGCCAGAACAAACATATGGAAAGAAAGCGCAATAAGAAGCGCATTAAGAATTAAAAAGCCATAAATAAATACTCCTAAAGTTGTTATATCTCCTATTTGGGTAAATGAAATAAGTAAAAAGACGATGGACGTGATAAATATGGGAATATCTAAAATATCCGCTCCGCCAAACAAAAATTTAAAAATTGGCGAAATTGGTCTAACCAGAAAATAGTCCAGATCACCGGAAACAACGTAGTATCTGAATCTATAGACTTCACGCAGAAAAAGCTGAGCAGTAATATCCACTACATTAAATGTTGCAAAAACAAAAATCATCTGCCAAAAGCTGTATCCTGCAATTTCCTCAACATTTGATGAAAGGATATAGATAAAAAACAGGAAAACTCCAAATCTTAAGAATTTTCCAAGCAGAAAAAGTATGGAACCAAATCTGGACGCAAGTCCCACCTGGGCTGAGTAAATACTGTAAATATACCAAAGTCTCAAATATCTTTTCATAGGCCCTTTCTCAAAACTCGAGCTTTATCGGGTTTGTTAAGCAAGTTATCTGCCTTGAGCAGAATAAGCTTTTAATCCTTTTTTCCATACAAAAAGTACTGAGCTGAAAAAAATAACAGTCCACAAAAGCATAATTAAAAATCCTCTAATTATTTCTGCTATTGGAACTTGTCCCAAGTAGATTTTAATCGGAAAATAAATAAGATAGGAAAAAGGAAGAGCCTCAAAAATTTTAAAAATGGGTGTGGGCAGTATATCAAGGGGAAAATAATTGCCTGCAAAAAAACCCAAGATAATTGTAAAAATAAATCTTGGCGCCCAAACTTCAGGACTCCAAAAGCCAATTAGCCCCAAAAGAATATTTATAAAAAAATAAAGCACTATTGCGAAAGAAATTGATGCAATAAAAAATCCAACAAAAACAAGATTTGTCTGAATAAATATGGGCGGTTTTATGATTAAAAAAAGAATTGTGAGCTCAGCCGCCGAGAAAATTATATTCATTGCTTTATCTCCTATATCTTTTGAAAACCAATACAAAAAATAATTTATAGGTTTGATTAAATAATTTAATAAATCACCCCTGTTGATCTCGTCCCCTATTTCATAAGTCCTTGTGGATGTGACAAATGCATTTGTAATAGAGGTCAGAAGAATATATGTGAGCATCATGTTCTGCGTGTAGCCAAAAAGCGTTGACCCCTGAGGGATTACTGAGTGCCAGAGAAAATAGATTGAGAGAAGAATTACAACAGTCCTTATTCTCCACATCAGAAAATTAAACCTGTAGGTAAGAGTCTCTTCCCATGTGTTTCTGGCAACACGAAGATATTTATTCATTTTCTCCAAAAACTTTCCTGATTACATCTTCTATTTCCGGATCTTCAATATTTATGTCTTCAATTTTATGCTCAGCTAGAATTTTTGGAACAGCAACACTTGCCAGACTTCTTTTTACCAAAAGCTCCAGTCTTGGATGATTATAACTTTCTATTTCTCCAAACTGAGAAAAATCTGAAGGACTTATCTTATCTTTAAAATTAATAATTATATGCTTATATGGAGAATATTTTGCAACAAGTTTTGAAAGCTCACCATCATAAAGAATTTTTCCGTGATTTATAATAATTACCCGTTTACAAAGATCCTCAACGTCCCTCATATAATGGGAGGTTAAAATTATTGTGGATTTGTATTTCTTATTAAACTCTTTAATAAAATCTCTTAAATTCTTTTGCATTACAACATCAAGGCCAATTGTCGGCTCATCCAAGAATAAAACTTTTGGGCTATGAAGTAGAGTTGCGACAATTTCCATTTTCATTCTCTGACCTAGAGACAATTTCTTAACAGGTACTTTTACAATATCTTTTGCTGAAAGTAAATCAAGAAGATCTCCTAAAGTTTTTTTGTATTCGCGCTCAGTTATCTCATAGATTTCCTTTTGAAGAATAAATGTATCAACTGCCGGAAGATCCCACCATAGCTGATTTTTCTGACCCATAACAAGTCCTATTTGTTTTAGAAAATCCTTTTTCCTCTCATAGGGATTAAATCCCAAAACGCTTATCTTACCGGCTGTTGGATATAAAATACCGGACAAGCATTTAAGAGTTGTAGTTTTTCCGGCACCATTCGGACCTATAAATCCAACAAGCTCACCCTCTTCAATTTCAAATGAAATATCCTCAACAGCTTTTACTGTCTCATATTTCCTGACAAAAAGAGATTTCAGAGAACCTACGACTCCCGGGTCTTTTTTAAAAACAGAGTATTCTTTAGATAAATTTGAAACGGAGATAACCACAAAAATAATTATAACAGACGAAGAGCGAGGGGTGGTGCTCTCGGATGGTTTACATAAAGCGCGGGGAGCTGGCGAAATTTTCGCAGGACGAAAGGCGAAGTCCGGGTCCAAGAAAATTTTACTAGCGACCTCAGCGCTACCCAGGAGCAAACAGGATTCTGAGCAAATTATCTCACCGCTTTTTTAAGTGTTTTTCCGGGAGTAAAACCGGGTGCTTTTCTTGCCGGTAGTGTTATTTTTTCACCTGTTTTTGGGTTTCTTCCAGGCCGCTCAGATCTGTTACGTACCGAAAATGTTCCAAATCCCGTGATGACCACTTTTTCATTTCTTTTAAGAGAATCTCTTACTCCGCTAAGAAGAGCACCAACCGCATCCGCTGCAGCCTTATTTGTTAGATTTGCTTTTTTAGCAACCAATGCGATTAAATCTTTCTTTGTCAAGAATATCACCCCCTTCAGGACTTTATATTGTTAAGTCAACAAAAATAAATATAAAACTATCGATTAGACTTACAATACAGTGCAAACAAAGACTATGTCAAGTCCCATAAATGTGTTCAAAATAATACGCGACCCGCCAATAATCGCTCCGTGAGGCGTGTACGAACAGTACTGAAAAGGCGAACGGTAAGATAAGGCTGGGTCAAGTCCATAAAAGTTGTTCAAAAAACGGAAAATCAATAATTTAAAGCGGACAAAAATTACTCAATAGAGGATACTGCACGAAATTCGCGGATCGCAGTCACTTTTACCTCTCCCGGAATTGCCAGGGCACGGCTTACTTCTTCTCTTATCTTGTCAGCTACCAGGGTTGTACCGGCATCATCAAGTTTTCCGGGATTAATTATTACTCTTATTTCCCTGCCTGCTTCAAACGCATATGCATCTTCAACGCCTTCATATTTCTTGGCAATTTCCTCCATCTCGCTGAGGCGCTTTCCATATTCCTCAACATCCTCGTATCTTGCTCCCGGCCTGGCTCCCGAAATTGCGTCTGCAACATGAACGATAACAGATTCAACTGATGAAAAAGGTTTATCTTCATGATGCTGTGCAACACAATCTATAATTGCATCGGGTATATTGTGTTTTTTAAGAAGCTCCACTCCCAGCTTTACATGACTTCCTTCTCCGGGGACTACTTTTCCTATATCATGAAGAAGACATCCTATCCGCACAATATTAACATCAGCTCCAATTTCTTCAGCAATATGTGTTCCGATTTTTGTTGTTTCTAAAAGATGCAGCGTAAGATTCTGTCCGAAAGACGTTCTAAACTTAGCTCTTCCTAAAATTCCAATAAGATCCGTGGGGAGTTTAAAAACTCCCACCTCATGCGCTAACTTTTCTCCTTCCTGAAACATTATCTTCTCCACTTCTTTTGTTGTTTCCTCAACAATCTCTTCTATCCTGAAAGGCTGAATTCTTGTGTCTTTTATCAGTTTTTCAATTGAGCGGCGTGCAATTTCGCGTCTTATTTGGTCAAAGGATGAAAGCCTTATTACCCCTTCTTCATCAAGATCTACATCCACCCCGGTTGCCTGCTCAAATGCTCTTATATTTCTTCCTTCTTTTCCGATTATTCTTCCTTTAATCTCTTCATCCGCAACTCTTATTATTGAAACAGTATATTCGGGGATATAGTTGACCGCCCCGTGCCTCATTGCCTCAACCACAATTTCTTGTGCTTTTTTATCAGCTGTTGTCTTTGCCTCCTCTTCTCTCTCTTTAATAATTCGGGCTAAGGTTTGTATTTCTTTGTCTTCCGTTAGTTTTAGGAGTTCTTCTTTTGCTTCTTCTGCGGTAAGTCCGGATACTTTTTGAAGCTTTTGGGCGTATTCTTTTTTTGTTTCTTCAAGTTTTTTTTTATCAGCCTCAAATTCTTCCTTATCCTTTTCAAGTTTTTCCTGACGCTCTAAGAGTTTTTTCTCAAGTGAAATTAAATCTTGATTTGCCATAAGTATTTTCGAACATGAAGAAAACCTCGCTTCGCGAGGGAGGTTTATTCTCTTATCAATTTGAGGTTTGGATTAAAATTCATACCTACATTGACAATCTCTTCTTGTCTAAAGATATTATATTACTAATGCTTTCAAAACTCAACATCAATATTCAATTGGTTATAAAGTATACTGCTACATAGCAGTATACTTTCTGCCGAGTTTTAGTTGAGGGCTTTTTTGACAGTATCATATGAGAATCCTTTGCGGAGAAGAAAATTAATTACCTTTTCCCGTCTTTTTACAGGAGATAAACTTCGGTAAAAATCCAATTTCTTTTCAGCCAGTTTTTTGGCACTTTCCAAATCTGCAGTTTTTGACTCATCGAACTTTGAAATTTCATCTTTAATCAATTCACTATCTATCCCTTTCTGCCTAAGCTCTCTCTCAATTACCCAAATTGGCTTATGCTTGAATTTTGTTCTTTGCTCAATCCAAAATTCCGCAAACACTCTATCGTCAATAAATTTTAGCTCTATCAAACGTTGCATAATCTTCGTAATTATTGCCTCTTTCTGTGTTTCAATTTCATTCTGCCTGTCCGCCATAGCTTCAGCGTCGGCGGATGTTTCAGTGGACATTTCAGCGTCAGCCGCGTTTGACGCCGTGATTGCAAGCTTTTTAATTTTCTTATTCAAATAATCAACTATCTCTTTCTTGCTTCGGGGACGATAAGATAAAAAGCGAAGAGCTAAATTATAATAACGTTCAAAAATTTTAGACTCATCCATTAACTGATGCTTCTTCCGGCTCGTTTTCTTCAACTCCAACTTCAACAGGGGTTCCTTCAGACTTATTTTTCTTTATAATTTCTTCTTTTATTTTCCCTGAAAGCGTCTTATTTTCTTTCAAAAACATTTTTGACGCTTCTTTTCCCTGACCAAGCATTGTTTCACCATATCTATAAAATGCTCCGGATTTTTGAATAACTCCCATCTCAACTCCTACGTCGATAAGAGCTCCCTCTTTTGAGACCCCGTCCGCCATAACATCAAATTCTGCAATTTTAAATGGGCTTGCCACTTTGTTTTTTACAATTTTGACCCTGTGGCGGGAACCAATTGCACGATCTCCATCTTTTAAAGTTTCTATTTTTCTTGAATCAATTCGGACCGAGGCATAAAATTTGAGAGCGAGTCCTCCTGTTGTAGTCTCAGGATTTCCAAACATCACTCCAATTTTTTGCCTGAGCTGATTGGTAAATATAACAACAGTTTTAGACTTGGAAATTGCTCCAGTTAATTTCCTAAGAGCCTGTGACATAAGGCGGGCGTGCAGTCCCATCATTGAGTCTCCCATTTCTCCTTCTATCTCGGCTCTGGGCACAAGTGCTGCAACTGAGTCAATCACCAAAACATCAATTCCGCCGCTTCTTATTAGACTTTCTGCAATCTCCAGCGCCTGTTCACCTGTATCTGGCTGGGATATTAAAAGGTCTTCCAATTTTACTCCAATTTTTTCAGCCCAAAGAGGGTCAAGCGCGTGCTCTGCGTCAATAAATGCTGCAACCCCTCCCGACTTTTGCGCTTCTGCAATTACAGATAAGGCAATTGTTGTTTTTCCTGATGCTTCAGGACCGTATATTTCAACAACCCGGCCCCTTGGCAAACCTCCCACACCAAGCGCAAGATCGAGCGGCAAACACCCTGTTGGAATAACAGAGATCTCAAGCTTTTGAGATGCATCTCCCATTCGCATTATAGAACCTCTTCCATATTGCTTTTCAATTTGCTCCATGGCCAGTCTGACTGCATCCATTTTTGCTGAGGATTCGGTTGGACCGTTGGG
>CAZFNO010000027.1:0-5822 GCA_964520695.1 uncultured Gammaproteobacteria bacterium
GAGCCAAGAAGGAAGTCAAGAGTGGAGGTTAGTTTTGGTGTGATTACTCCTGATGCAATATCCCAGTTGGTTGAGCCTGTTCCTGCTTCATCACTTGCGCAGACAAGCTGTCCTGAGCCGTTGAGAGTTAGTTTGTCAGTTCCTGAGCATGTGTATGCACTTCCTTCTTTCTGGAATATGAAGTTACCTGCTGTATCTATGTTAAATGTGAGGTTTGCAAGTGTGTTACTGCCTATGGAGCCTAGGTTTGCCAGAGTATCTATTGCCCCCTCAATTGTTGTTTCTGTTGTTGCGTCAAGTGTATCAACGTTTGAAAGCTGAAGAGAACCTGCTGTATCTATGAATGCAACTGATGTACCTACTGTTAGGTCTCCTCCCGACACTGTCAGGTCTCCTGATAAGGAGAGGGTTGCTGCTGTTGTTAGGGTGGTAAGAGAGGACGCTGTTATTGTATCTCCCCCTGTTAGAGTCAGATCCCCGTCATTTGCAATAGTAAATCTTGTTGTTCCTGATGCTGAGGCTGTAAATATATCAAGGTTGCCTGTTTTATTAACTATTAAAGCGGATTGTCCTCCGGCATTGGGATTGATTAGAACATTACCTGTCCCGTTTGGAGTGATTGTTAACACCTCATTTGCTCCGGTTGTAATGTCTGTTGAGAGACCTGATAAAGTAAGGCTGCCTCCATCAATAGTTAAACCGGCAATTGTTGAAGAGGTATTAACATCAATTGCTGTTGTAAAAGTAGTTGATGATGTATTAAAGGTCCATCCTCCTGTTATAGTCTCTGATTGCCCAGTTCTAGTTATTCCTGAGGTTGTGTAATCAATTGATACATTACCTTCACCTGATGGAGAATTAGATACATCAAAGTCAGATCCTAAGAAATCTATTACTGTTGCGGATGTAACAACATTTGAATCATCAACTTGTATGGTTGCAATACCTCCCCCTGCTCCTCCTGTATCTGTATTACATTCCCAAAGAGCTGATGTATCATTCCATTTGAGGAGTTCTCCATCTGCGCATCCTTTAAGAAGGGTAAGACCAGATGAGGATACTTCAAGACCCGAGTTGGAAGAAGTTGAACCTGCTCCTCCTGATGTTGTCAAACTCAAGGATAATGTTACAGCGCCTTCTGTTCCACCGCCTGAGAGACCGTCTCCTGCAGTAACACTTGTTATATCTCCTGACCCTACTGCTCCCCAGGTTGATCCATTGTAGAATATTACCTGATTTCCTGATGTGTCATATGCCAGAAATCCCTCACCTGATGAGGGGGACGTTGGAGAGGCAGAGGAGACATTGGGAAGTCTAAGTCCCTGAAGTGCTGAATCGTTGTGAATTATTGAGGCAAGATCTATGAAGTCTCCGTCTGAGAAACCTAATGTTGCTGCTAGATCACCGGTGGTGATTGTGTCATCTGATATATCAGCACCTGTTATTGTTCCGTCTTTAATATCAGAGGAGGTTACTTCTCCGTCTTTGATGTGTTCGGTTTTAACTGAATCGTTTGAAAGACCAAGTCCTGATAAGTCCAAACCAAGAGTTCTTGTGCTACCCGAAGTTGATACAGTAAGACGTGAGTTTGTACTATTTATATCCTGTATGCCCTGGCCTTCAACAACAACATTTTCTGTTGATATATTAGTGACTGCTTCCTGAATTTTTGTTTGAACTATTGTTGGAATTGCTCTGTCAAAATATGTAACTATATTATTGATTTGTGAGGTTGATGGAGAAAGGGCACCTCCTGCAAATGTCCAGATTCCGCGTTCTTCATCAAATAAGGGAGACGTTCCACTGAGCAAATATGAACTTGCAGCAAGAACTCCCTGAGAAGGAGTTGAGGCACCTAAAATATCTGCTTCTTCTGCTGAATCAAGTTGTTGATAAAAGCCTAGAGCGCTTTGAGAAATAATAGTATCAGACTCGCTTGCTTTCTCTGCATTAAACGTAACAGCTGAAGCAATCAGTTTTCCTCCCTCAAACTCCGCTACTATCAAATGTCCGGTCGTATAAGTTTGTGCTTCAACAAGTCCTGATAAAACCCCTTCCTTAACATCTCCCTTGAGAATTTTTACGGGCAGAAGAATCCCGTTCTTAAGTTTTAAAAATACCGAAAGGTGGTCTGAAATAACCCCTGTTGTTTTGGTTCCGTCTTTTAAATAAAACGGGTCAATAACACTTTCCACTTGGCCTATTGAATAATCACCGGATAGAAATCTTATTTTTGTTTCCCCCCTATATTGGGCCAAAAGCGGATTTGTATCAGACCTATCGACTTTTCCGCTGACTAGCTCATAAGCAGAAAATGAACCGTCGGGAAGAATAGCGGTTCCAATAAGCTTTCCTTCAACTGTTGCTCCTTCAAGCTTACGCTTATCCAGATTGACCAGTGACTTTCTGCTGATATTTTCTATATCAAAAGATAACAAAGGCTTGGCTGCCCTTTCATTCACCAAATATGAAACTCCCAAAACAATTGAGCCTAAAATAGCGATTATTACAAATATTAAAATAGGGGCATAGCCTGTTTTTTCTTCATATTTAGCTATAGGGCTGTTTACTTTCTCTGAGGCTAACAAACTTGTAAAAACTTGTAAAAACTTCCACTTTCTTGTATAAAACTCTTCTCTATTTTTCATATCATATTTTTTTCCTTATCGAATATGATGTTGCAAGAAGACTTCCAACTCCAAGAAACATAGTCATCAAAAATACCAAGAAAGATATAAGAGAGGTTTTCCTGAATGCTTCTGTATAGGGCTGTTTGGAGACTATTCCCCAGCCAAGTGATTGAACCGGAGTATAAGACTCAAGAGTTAATATTCCCTCCTCGGAATATCCAAGGCCTCTTCCTGTTTGGCCCTCTGCCGCCAATGTTAGTCCGTTATTGAAGTTTGTCTTTTGCCCAACAAACTTATCGTCTGGATGAAGAAGAATTGTTTGGTTTCTGTCAGCAATAACAAAATGGCCTGTGCCTTCTCTACTGGACACTAATTTTTTATATAATTTGTCAAAATCAAGACCGCCTGAAAGAATGGCCAAAACATTTCCCTCTTCATCAACTACCGGAACAACAACATAGATTGCAGCCCTTATTGAGGGAAGAACTGCCGGCTGAAGACCTGTTGTGATAATTGTTTTTTTTGAATCGCGTGCTTGCCTTAAAAATTTTCTGCCCTCAAGCGAAACATTGGTGCCCAGGCTTGTTGCGCCGTTTATGGGTGGGTAAAGTGAGATTCCCTCAATATCCGGATTAAAAAGCGTCAGCCTTCTAAGGGTTGTTGAGCCTAAAAACATTATTCTGACTTGTTCATCCAAAGACGCCAAATCCTCTTCCCGTCCGCTGTTCTTATATGTTATGAGACGCTGTTTCAGGTCCTTATCCTGGGCAAGATGATTCATGTAGGCAATTGAATCCTGGGCAAAAGAGTCAACTGTCTCGGATGCCACTGCAACGCTATTTGACTGCTGATCCAAAACAAATGACTCAAAATTCTTCTGCATAAACCAAACAAGCCCAACTCCAAGAAGGATTACTCCAACAAGCCAGGAAAATCCAAAGAATACGTATCTTTTTGAATAATTTGATATGGCATCAAGATTTCTCTCAAACGGGACAAGAAGTAAAAATGAGCCTGAAAGAAGAAGAATAACTGCCTTGTTCCACGATTGGGTAAGTGAGGCCTCAAAGGAGGCAATAAGCATGATAATAGATACAAAAACACAAAGTAGAGCAAAAAGGCTTTTAATCCTAAAATAAGCTAAAACCGTTATTACAAGCACAACAGTTGCTGATGCAGTAAAAGCAACCTCAAATAATCCCGGATTGTTTTGAACAAAATATCTGATATCTCCAAAGATAAAATAAGGAGTGGGCTGCTTAGCCCAGGCAATGGCGGATGTAACCAAGAGAGTGTAAACAAAAAAGATAAGTCTTAGGGGGCTTCGGAAATACGGCACAGCCGAAACCAAAGAAAATATCCCTAAAGTTCCAAAATAAGTCATCACCCAGTACTGTCCGGATTCAAAGTAAATTAAAGTGATAGCCAAAAATGCAACAGAAAGCACAATTCTTGCCGTAACATGCAGGTAAACAAGCTTGGGAGAGACAAAAAGCCTCAGAAATATGACAGTCCCTCCTAGAATTATGAATGCAATATTTATAAGAGCGATGATTTGTCTGTATGGTTCAAAACTGGCAAATTGAATCGAATATGGAAAAAGAAGGAAAGAAACGCCTAAGAAAATACTAATTAGCCCTAAAAACCAATCAAATAAGTCGGGGTTATAAATATTGCGGATAATCGAGTCAATCTTTTCATGGCTGGCTCCATAAGCCGCTTCTGCTCTATCACCTACGTGCTCAACAATTGTTTCATTTGAATGATTGGTGTTTGGTCCCGCAGAATTTGGAACAGAATTTGGCTTAGCAATAATGTCTTTTTCTTCTCCTGCGCGAGCCTGCCAAGACTGCTGGATTGGGACTTGAGCTCCGTTGGGAAGCGGAGCCGCAGCTTCAATCTGCGGTGCGGGAATCCCGTTCTTCCCTACAAGTCTTATCAGTTCATCTTCCGGAATCCTAAAACGGCCCTCACTCCCTAATCTGGTAGCTTTAATCCTGCCCTCATCAAGGTATTTATAGACGGTGTTTGTGGAAAAACCAAGAATTTTGGCTACCTGTTTTACTGTGTATGTTTTTGAACTCTCCATGGGCGTTTTACTTACGCCCTGCCTTGCAGCTTCTTTTTTGAAGCTGTGCGTGAAAGTTTTTTAATAGTTTCTACAAGTTTCTTTACAAGTTTTCACAACTACTTACATTTTAAACATAAAACTGTGTGAAAAGTCAAGCCTCAAATCGTGCGTGAAAAAAGCGATATTTTTGAGTTTTAGGTTATTTGAGGTATTTTTTTGCCCAAGAAATGATGGATTTACGGCTTCGAAATCTGGTTTTTACTGCGAGTTTAAACAGATTTTAAAATAATTACACTAAACGATTTTTTATTTGTGTGAAAAGATTAGATTTTTTTGGAGAATAATATTTTTCCGGCTGCTGTTTGAATAACTCGTGAAACAATTACATCTAAGTCTTTTCCTATATCATCACTGGCATTTTCAACAACAATCATTGTTCCATCATCCAGATATCCAACTCCTTGGGTGACGTCTTTTCCTTTATGAAGAACTTTAATGTGCAGCGCTTCTCCCGGAACTGCTCTAATTTTTAAGTAATTTGCAAGAGTGTTAATGTTAATTGCTATAATTCCTGAAATACTTGCTTTCTTTTCAAGATTATAATCACAGGTTATTAGTCTTCCTTTATACTCTTTGGTAATTTCAATCAGCTTTTCATCTACTTCTTTCGTTCCTTCATCATTATTTTTATCAGGAATATGTATTACTTTGATACTTTTTGATTTCTTAAGATCATCTAAATATGCCAGACCTTTTTTTCCTCTTTCGCGTTTGACCATATCCTGAGAATCCGCAATATGTTTAAGTTCCAGAAGTATGCTTTCGGGGATGGCAATATTACCGGTTATAACCCCCATCTTTATGACATCAAATACCCTTCCGTCAATAATTGCCGACGTGTCCAGAAATACGCTGTTTTCAATTTTTTTTGCTTTCTTAGAGCTTGACGAACGCCGTGGGATTGCAGGGATATGCGGAAGACGGCTCACTACTGTTTTTGCAACCTCGTCAGCTAGTGCCTGCACTAATTTGGCAGGAAATTCAGGAACAGGAATCCCCCTGCCCTCATGATGTTCTTTAGGTAAATTTTTTGGACTATTTTCTTTCGTTTTCTTTGATAA
>CAZFNO010000027.1:5922-8468 GCA_964520695.1 uncultured Gammaproteobacteria bacterium
TTAAGTGTCTTTAGCTTATCAGCTCCGATTATCTTAGTAAAGCCCAATTTTTTTGCTTCTTTTGCTCTTTTTGGGAATTGCAAAACGTTTCTTAGTTCCCCAAGTAGTCCTACTTCAGAAATAGCAACAATTGATGAAAGCGGTATGTTTTTAAGACTTGAATAAATCGCCAGGCAAATTGCCAAATCTGCGCCGGGATCCGAAAGCTTCATTCCTCCTGCGACATTGATATAAATATCCTGTGTATCGATTGGAAGTCTGGCGTGTTTCTGAAGAACAGCAAGAAGAAGCTCTAGTTTCCTCCCGTCAATCCCTGATGCAACACGCCTGGGATATGGAAGTTTTGAAAAGACACATAAAGCCTGAATTTCCACCAGAAATGAGCGCGATCCTTCAAGAGTTGCAGTTAGAGCCGATCCCGGTTCATTCTGCTTTTCAGAGGAGAGAAAAATCTGCTCCGGATTTTTTACCTCACTCATTCCATCCTGAGCCATATGAAAAACTCCTACCTCATCTACAGGCCCAAATCGATTCTTAAGGCATCTTAAAATCCTGACTTGAGTAAACCTTTCCCCCTCCAAAAACAATACTGTATCCACCATGTGCGATAAGATCATCGGTCCCGCTACCATGCCCTCTTTTGTAACATGACCTACTATGATAACCGGTATGCCTAAACTTTTGGCAATTTTTATAAATTGACCTGTTGCATATCTTACTTGGCCTACGCTTCCGGAAAGACCAGTTAGATTTTCTGACTCCATTGTTTGAATTGAATCAATTATAACCAGCCCCGGTTTTACTTTTTCGAGAACCGAAACAATTGCATCGGTATTTGTCAGAGACAAAAGTAGCAGATTATTGCTTTTATCGGATTTCAAACGATTGGAGCGGAGTTTTATCTGTTGTTCCGACTCCTCTCCGCTGATATAAAGAACCGGAGGTTCTTTAAAGGGTGAAGGGTTAAGGGTTAAGCGTGAAGAAGTTTTACTTGCCCCTTTCCCCTTGCCCCTTTCCCCTTGCAAAACTTGCATCGCAAGTTGTAACAGCAAAGTCGACTTTCCAATACCTGGATCGCCTGCAAGAAGAACAACTGAGCCGGGAACTACTCCTCCTCCCAAGACACTATCCATTTCCGAAAATCCTGTGAAAAATCTATTTTTTTCCTCAAATTTTATTTCACGGAGCTTTTTAGGCTCAAAATCTTTAGCAATTAGTCCTTCAGATTGCTTGCCAAATTGGTTCTTTTGTGAAAATGTTGGAACTTTTATTTCTTTTAATGAATTCCAGGTGTTGCACTCTGGACACTTCCCCATATAAGCGGGACTATCATATCCGCAAACTTCACAAACAAAAGAAGTTGATTGTTTCATACATTCCGTACAATTCAGAATACTCAGAAAACTCGGCAGGTCGGATTTTCAGAGAATCAGTAAATCAGAAATCCGGAAATCTGAAGCACTGATAAACAGATCTTCTGATTCGCTGAGCTATCTGAGTTTTCCGAATTATCTGTATCCTATCGGTTTTTCTTTAAGAACCGGTACAAGCACTATTCTTCTTCTTTTTATATCAATTTCAGACACAGTTGTATCAATCATTTCTCCAACGGAATAATTGGAGCCGGGAGGAATTTTTTCTTTTTTGATAAATCCGTCAATTCCCTCTTCTAAATTAACCACAAGCCCTATTGAGCTTTTTTGTTTTATTGTTCCTCTTACCTTTGAGTCAATTTTAAAATTCTGAGAAAGAACCTCAAATGGATCTTTTGTTAGTCTTTTTACCGAAAGGTTGATCCTTTTAGCGTTTTTATCAATCTCTATGATTTGCGCTTTTATGTTCTCTCCCAGTTTGAAAAAATTCTCAGCTGTCTCAATTTTATCCCAGGACAGCTCAGAAAGGTGAATAAATCCCTCTATTCCTAAATCCTGGGGTAGATTTTTTACCGACACAAATATACCAAAAGGTGTTATACTAGTAACTTCTGCATCAACTTCCTGTCCAACCCTAACCGATGCTGCGTTTTTCGAAAAATCAGAGTCTTTAATGGCTGCTTTTTGAGAAAAAATAATTTTGCGGGACTGTCTGTTAATTTCAAAAATGGATGCTTTTATTTTTTTTCCTACTAAGCTTTGGGGATTTTCTAAAAGATTGGCTTGTGAGTTAGGAAGGAATCCTGAGATACCCGAATCTTCTGTTACTAAAAATCCTCCCTTAGTAATTCCATTAATTAAAACGTCTGTTACTTTATTTTCTTTTTGTAATCTCTCAATATCTTTCCATTGCCGATCATCAATAAATCGTCTTAAAGAAACTACCGGGTTTCCCTGATCTGATTCGGGATTAAGAATTGAAACACTTACCCTGTCTCCTGTTTTAAGATTTGAAAGGAGCAGATTTAAAATTCCTCTGTCTTTTTCAAGAACTTGCGCTTCTGTTTTTGCTCCAATATCTATAAGGATTTCAGATTTTGTCAGCTTAGTGATGATACCTTCTGCAACTTCGCCTTTTTTAAAAGACTTAATCGAGGATGAGGTCTTGGCCAT
>CAZFNO010000027.1:8568-10344 GCA_964520695.1 uncultured Gammaproteobacteria bacterium
TGGCCGGGAATTACGCCGTCATGCGGAAGACTCATTAAATCTACGTTATCAAGATTTAAGAAATCTATACCCTGAAGCCTTCCGTCGCAGTCAAATTCATAAACAGTCTCATATTTTGTATCGTGATGCTTAAACGCCGATTCTCCCCTCTTAACACCGGGTCTTAAATAAAGATAGCCGGCATTTGCCAGCCTGTCCGGTACTAATCTGACGGATTTATTATTAACTCTTTCTAAAAATTCATCAACTGGAATTGGAGCAGGTCTGTGATCTTGCTTGGGAGGAACCGCTCCTATTCCGTTTTGTATTTCCCTAATTGTCATATTATTTTGACTCTCCTGTTTCTTGGTTTTTCTCCGCTCTTTCTACCATACAAAGGCAAATATTATCACTTTTAGCCTTCGGGGTCAACAAAAAACCACCCCATTCGGCGTTACTCCCTCCAAAGGCGGGAAGACAAGACAAGGCATTGGGCTACTTTGTCAAATATCAAGCATTGCATTAATCACATCATTAGCTGATTCTTTTTCTGAAAAATCACTTGTATAGATTCCAAATGAATTTTCAGCTTCTTTCCAGGACGCAGTCGTATCGAAAAGCTCATGAATTATTATGCCTGCCGGTCGAACTTCACCCCTCTTAAGCGCATCAATTGATTTGCTAAGGGAATCTCCTTGAGAAGTTGGAGAAAATACCGCGGTAGGAAGACCGATCTCTGCTAAATAAACAGGTTTTTGATATCTTTCAAAGAAGAACTTTATATACTGCGGAAGCCTTTCAATCTCATCTTCTTTATCATCCGGGAAAAGATTGAGTGAGATAGCATCAATTCCTTTGATTTCATCAAAAAATGCCGGTCCAAACTCTGTTAACTCCTCACCTCTTCCTACCCAGTGGCTTAAATTTGTTGTAACTATTACTTTGTTATTTACTTTTTTGATCGATTTGCTTCCGGTTTCAATAGTTTCTGATAACTGCTGAAGATAATTATCGCTAAGGAGAGAACTGATTTCCGTGTGATCCCTAAATGAATGCTTATTTGGTTCATTAAAAATTTGAATTACATCCTCTTCATCCAAATACTCATTGTATCTTGTTATTAATTTTGTGTAAAAATCTGCTGTTACATTTAAATAATTCGAGTGAGAATAACGGGATGCAAACTCCGGTACATTTGTCACTAAAAAAATATTTAGTCCTTTATCTTTTGCATAGCGTATTGCTTCATCATAAACTTTGATATTTTCATTGAATCTTACCTCATTTGGACTACCTCCAACATCAGCAATTTCCTTTGCTCTTATATCAATTCTCACTATATCAAGATTATTGGAAGCTAAAATATCAACTCCTCTTTTAAAATTCTCAAGTGTCATATTATCCTCAGGTGAATCTAGCACAGCGTGAACGTGGGTATTAAATCCATATTTTATAGGACTTAAGTTGATTCTTTCCGGAGATGGAGAGACTTGAGCAACTGGAGTAGGCTCTCCTATACTATATGAATTATGGGTTCCTCCTGCTACTATGGCCAGGAGTGTAACAACAGTAACCACATTCAGGAGTGAGGATGCAATAAGCGCCTTATTTCCGATTATTCCTATCTCTCTTTTCTTGAAATCTTCTGGTATTTGAGTACCTAGTGCATAACTTAGCAATAATTTTTTTTCTAATATTCTAGAAATTTCGGGGTTAGTGCCCATATATTTATTAAACATAACTGCAGATTATATCAACTATAGGGTATAAAAATCAAGGATTGTTGGCCAACAAAAA
>CAZFNO010000028.1:0-4176 GCA_964520695.1 uncultured Gammaproteobacteria bacterium
CTTGGACTCTCATTGGGTCCAATTGCATGCTCATTGGGGCTTGCTACCCAGTCTTTATTTTGCGAGAGTCTTATCCGGTCAATCTTAGTACCGTCCTCGCGCATCCAGATATGGAATGTATAAAGACCGGGAGTTGAAACATTGACTATTGTTCTTCCCCCTCCGTCGCTAGAGTTATTGTTTTTTTCCCATGTCCAGTTGGCTGTCTGAGAGTTTTTCCCAACATAGTATAAAGACATGGATCCGTTTAACGGGGCTGTTATTTGGCTCAACAGCTTTAATCCTATATGGGCTGAGGCCGATTTTGCATCAACTCCTGAGCTTCTTACATATACATAATATGTTCCTGTTGTAGTGAATTTAATATTATAGATTACCTCAGGGCCTTGGTTATAGGCAGAAGCAAAGAACGTCTTAAGATCATCATTAGGACGCGCCGCAATGTAGCCGGTCCCTCCGTAATTAGCAGTATCTGTTTGAGGAGAAGTACTGGGTAGCGCTCCATCCCATCTATAGCCTCCCCTGTTAAACTTACCATCATTCTTCTCAGCTTCCATCACAACACTTCCTCCTGACTCTATGAAGGCTGAAACCGGTGCAGATGTTGGGGTAGGAGCTTTAGTAGGAGTTGGGGAGGGATTGCTAAATAAAACATACTGGCCTCCTGATGCTGTTGTGTCTGAAACTTTTTTAACATTGCTCGCTGACAAGACCCCGCCCTCAGCCTCAATTTTATCCGGCTCTGCAGCCCTTCCCCTGAGATCCTGAGTTTGTCTTACAAGAAGAATAGTAATAGGAAGAGATAGGGCAATTAATATTAAACCCGCAATTATCAATTGATTCCTGCTAAATTTTGATAGTAAATTTAAACTTTTCATATTAGTTTCCAAAGAATACGGATGATTCCCCAATCCATAAATTAATATCAAATTGATTTACCAGTCCGTCATCATTTAGATCGGAATTAAATTTCCTTTGAGCATCACAATTTGTTGCCGGAAGGATGTCAGAATAACAGCCAATTGTTATATTCCAGTCCAAAATCGACAAGACACCATCAGAATTTACATCTCCTGCGACAAGCGTTAATTGGGGCATAGCGTTTACTGTACCCGCCGTAATAGTTACTATTCCGGACAGAACATTTCTTAAGTATTTATGAGTTTTTACCTTAACTATATAGCTTCCCGACGACAGCCCTGATACATTTATACTTCCTGAGAAATACCTATTTGTTGTTGAATAATTCACATTTCCCTGCACCGATTTTACCAGATTATTGCTGCTGTTAAAGAACTCAATAGTTAATGATCTTGTTGGGGTGAGGGGACTACTGTTGGTGCCGGGATCTGTCGGGTTAACATTAGTGCCGCCAAGTCCAATTCCGTGAAGATTGACCCTTTGAAAGTTTAGCACTGTTGGGCCTGGTGTAGGAGTTGGTGTTTTTGTAGGCGTAGGGGTTGGCGCTTTGGTTGGCGTAGGGGTAGGGGCTTTTGTTGGTGTTAATGTTGGGGCTTTGGTTGGCGTTGGGGTTGCGCTGACCTCAGCTGGGCAGTTATCTCCAAATCCGGTCGGAATGCAGGATGTATTTTTGGTTAAAAGTATTTTATCAACTGCTACTCCCGTCTCATTTCCTATCAATGTAACTACATGGTTTCCTGAGGTGAGGGTGGTATTAACCTTATTAGAAGTTGTGCCGCTATAATCCACCCATGTCCATGCAGTTGATGAGATTTGTCCGCTGTTTCCAACCAGTATTGGACAGCCGCTATCAATCTGAATATAAAAAGAGTCGTTAGTAGCTATATTTCCGGCTTTGACTCTGGCCCAAACTCTGTATGTGCCACTAGTTGTAGTTGTAGAAAGAGTAACCCGTCCGGTGTTAGTTGGAGCAGTACATGATGAACTTTGAGCATTAACATTTGTCTTAAAAAATACTACGGCTGTTAGTGAGATTATTAAAATCAAAACAATAAATATTACTTTTCTCATATTAATTTCCGCTCTGAACCGAAAGTTCTCTTAAGAACAAATTATAGTCATCGTGGTTTACAAATCCGTCATCTGATATATCAGCATCCAACTTTCTTTGATTATCGCAGTTTTTTGCAGGAAGGATATCCGAGTAGCAGCCAATTATAATGTCATAATCAAGGGTTGACAGCTTATTATCATTATTAACATCTCCCGCAACAAGGCTTGTCTGGACTACCTGATTTGTTTGTCCTGTGACTAAATTGATAAATCCTGGCAGCTGTTTTTTAAGATAGTATGGGCTTTTGACTTTTAGAACATAAGATCCGCCGGTAACACTTGACGGCACCTCAACGCTTCCGGAGAAATTACCAAGAGAAGGCCCGTTGTAATTTATTTCTCCCGGAATACTTGTGACGAGTGCTCCTGACGTGTTATAAACTTCAACGTTTAAGTTTCTAACAGGTCTTAGCGGATTTTGGGTTCCAAGGCTGTTTGGATTTGGGTTGTCCCCGCCTGACCCTATGCCGTGAAGTTTAATTGAGTTAAAGTTTAATATTGTTTTTGGCTGAGGGACAGTTGTTGGCGCCGGATTAACAGTAACTGTTTGGCTTGTTGCAAGCGTATTAAATCCGTCATCTTCTAAGAGCCTGAAATGATATTGTCCTTGATCAATTGGCATGGTAAAGCTAAGAGTTGCCGATGTCAGCCTGGCATCCGGCGGGAATTGCTCGCCATTTAGATACTGCCAGTCTAGATAATCAAACTCAGAATCACCGACCCTATAAAGACCTACCCAGTCATAGAAATTTCCCGGGCCTTTGCTGACTGTAACTGTTACATTTCCGCCAGCCGTTACTGTTGTTGGAGATACCGAAATTATTGGATTTGGAAGGGGGGTTGGTGTTGGAGTTGGAGCTTTGGTGGGAGTAGGTGTTGGGGTTTTGGTAGGGGTTAGGGAAGGAGTCGGTGTGTTAGTTGCAATAGCATTAATCTGAACATACGCGGGGGAGCTTGTTGAGAGAACATTTTCCGTTGAAGAATCCGTTGAGGCAATAGAATAAATCGCACTTGAGGCTCCATATGATACCGGAGTTGGGCTGTTTTGGGCTGAGGGGCCTACTAAATTGAGAGTCAAAACCTTAGTTTGGGTTTGGATTACTCGTGTGTGATCGGCCCCAATTGCAACTGTGATCTGAATCCTTCCCGATGAATAGGCCGGCCCCTCAAGAATAACAGGAAATGCAGCAGTGTTTACAACAACGGGATTGGTATTTGAAAGAGAAATTTTTGTTGGGTCGTATCTAATATCCAGCTTAACTATAGTTACCAGATTAACGCCCGGGTTTACCATAACGTCCACTGGAAATGTCTGTCCTACATTCTTAACAATAGGGGTTGAGGATGTTGAATTAGGAATAAAATATAAGGATGTTGAGGCTAGGGCTCCTGTTCTTGTTTCCTGCTGCTGTCTTACAAGATATAGGAATATCGGAAGAGCAATGATTTGGACCGCAATAATAGCGAAAATAAGCTTATGTCTTTTGATAAGCTCCATACTATATACAGTAAGATAATTATTAATTGTTTGTCAAGCGCGGAGGTAACCCCGTTCAGCGGGGCTAAATAGCAAGCTTAATTCCAGGGCTCATAGTAGAGGTTAATGTGGCGTTTTTTATTCTGTCTTTTTTAATTGTTGAAATTACAGTTGTTATGTTTTCTTTGAGTTTTTCGTCTTCAAAAGAGGTTTTCCCAACACTTAAATGAATTACCGGGATTTTATTTTCGGTTTTGAAGCTAATTTGTCCCCCCTGGAATTTTTTTAAAGCAGAAGCCGGATCCTGGGATATGGTTCCATTTTTTGGATTGGGCATAAGTCCGCGAGGACCCAGTATTTTTGCAACTTTCGCCAAACTTGGCATCATATCAGGTGTCGCAATTAGAATATCAAAATTAATTTTTCCTTTTTCGATTTCCTGAAGAAGAGTATCATCGGCAACTGCAACTTTTATTTCTTTACCGGTTCCATAGGGAAGTTTGACCATTCCTGAGATTCCTGCCTCAGTGGTGTTAATATGGAGTTCAACTGTCTCATCAAATTTAGCAATTTTTACTTTCCTAAGAAGCGCAAGAGCGTCGGGAAGCGGATATTTTTTGTTTTTATCAACTTGAGTCATTACGCTCTGATATTTTTTACCCCGA
>CAZFNO010000028.1:4276-5912 GCA_964520695.1 uncultured Gammaproteobacteria bacterium
ACAACAGCAATCCTTTGCCCTCCTTCCATTCCTGCAAGATGAGTTTTAGCTTTTTTCCCGCCAGAGGCGGACTTCGCTTCCGCTCGCTTTTTGGCTTTTTTCTTTTCCTCTTCTTCAATTCCTTCAATGCCGATTGTTTTTACTCTTATTTTACCCATTTTTATTTAGCGTTTAGCGTAAAGGGGAAAGGGGAAAGATTTTTTTCTTAACCCTTAACGCTTCACCCTTTACCCTTGTACTTTGACTCCCATCGACCTTGCAGTTCCCTCAACTACTTTTACAGCTTGTTCTACGTCTTGAGTATTTAAATCGTCCATTTTATTTTTGGCAATTTCCTGAGCTTGGGCTTTTGATAATGTTCCGGCCGGTTCTTTGCCGGGTTTTTGACTGCCGCCGCGTCCGATTGCTTTTTTTATCATTTCCGAAACCGGAGGCTTTTTAATAATAAATGAAAAAGTTCTGTCCTCATATACCGTAATAACGGCCGGAATTATAGTACCTTTTTGATCCGCAGTTCTCTCATTAAAAGCCTGCACAAATTCCATAATAGGAAGACCGTGTGGACCCAGCGCTGTTCCCACAGGAGGAGCAGGAGTTGCGGCGCCTCCTGCTATATTTATCTTAATTATGGTTTTAATTTTCTTTGGCATAGGTTTTAAGTTACTTAAGTCACTTAGGTTACTTACAGTTTATTCACTTGCAAAAAGTCGAGCTCAACCGGTGTTTCGCGTCCAAAAATAGACACCAAAACTTTTAGTTTTCCGCGTGCTTCATCTATTGAGTCAATTGTGCCCAGGAAATCAGAGAATGGGCCATCCACTATTTTTACTGCTTCACCAACAGTATAAGAAGTTTTATATAGAGGTTCTTCCTCTTGCATAAACTTCATTATTGCTTCTACTTCCTGTTTCGAAATTGGAATTGGTTTATTGCCGGAGCCAATGAAAGAGGTAACACCCTGCGTTGTTCTTATAAGAAGCCATGTTTCATTATCAAGAACCATTTTTATTAAAACGTATCCGGGGAATATTTTTTCTTTAACATTTTCCTTTTTTCCCTGCGAGACTCTTATTGTGTTGCGCGTGGGCACAATTATGTCAAAAATTCTATTTTCGTATCCCAGCGACTGCACTCTTTGCTTAATGGATTTTGCAACCTTATTTTCATGCCCCGAGTAGGTGTGAACAATGTACCATTTTGCCGGATCATCCGCGTCCTGTTCTGCGAGAACTCTTTTTGCTCTTTCAATTTCTTCATCTTTTGGTTTTTCCTCAGGAGCTTGGGATTCTTGCTCTTTTTCCGGAGCCAGATCGTTTTTTTCTTCAGCTCCTTCATTTTTTTGAACCCCTGATGTTTCGGGAGCTTTGTTCGGTGTTTCAGCGGGCGAACGCGAAGCCGCGTTTGACGCGGTGATTGCAGCCTCCTCTTTTAAATCTTCCTGTTTATTTTTATTTTGATCGCTGTCCATAATTTTATCTATTTAAAACAATATCAATTAAATTTGTGAGCATAAAATCAATTCCTCCCAAAAATATTCCAACAATTACGCTAATTACAATTACAGAAACAGTGAGCCTTATGATATCACCCCGCGTTGGCCACTTGACTTTTTTAAGTTCATCCAACGCCTGCTTTA
>CAZFNO010000028.1:6012-7611 GCA_964520695.1 uncultured Gammaproteobacteria bacterium
GAATTAGTTGATGCAGGAATTACGGATATCATAATAGTTACAGGATATCATAAACGTACAATTGAGGATCATTTCGATGCTGCCAATCTTGACCTGATAGAAAATTTGCGAGCGGGAGGGGAGAAGAAAAAACCGCTTCTTGAGGCTGTTGAAGGAATTTCCCGTCTTGCTAATTTTGTTTACGTCAGACAGAAAGGTCCTTACGGCAACGGAACACCTCTTTTAAACGTCAGGCATCTTATTGGAAATGAGCCCTTCATTTACACATGGAGTGATGATTTTATTCTGGCTGACCCCTCCAGATTTAAACAGATGATTGAGATTTACGGGCGGCACGGCGCGCCGGTTTTGGCAGGAGTGAGAGCAAAAACTGATGAGGATTACCTAAGATATGGTTTTGCGGGAGGAGAATCAATCGAGGACGGGGTAATTAAGGTAGACTCGCTTATTGAAAAACCGGGAAAAGAAGCAGCTCCTTCAGATCTGGCAACTGTATCGGGATTTATTTTTACGCCCGATGTCTTTGATTATTTGGATAGAGTTTTGGAGAACTTAAAAGAGGGAGAAGAATTTTATTATAACGATGCTCTTAAACTTATGCTTGAGGACGGAAAAAAACTTCTAGCAGCAGAAATTAAAGGAGGGAAATTTTACGATACCGGAAATAAGCTTGAATATATGAAGACTGTCGTTGAATTTGCCCTGGATCACCCTGACATTAGTGAAGATTTTACAAAATTCCTCAGAGAGCTGGATCTTTCTTAATCTGCTATAATCCTCCTCAAAATGAGAGAAAGATTGGCTTATGTATCCCGAAGAAATATATATGATGATCATCCTGAAGGGCACGGTGAATTTCCCGGCCCAGTACCCATAGAGGGAAGGCGAATTAAGTCTTCCTTTAAAAGCCCACAGGATTTGGAACGCGGGATTGGACATGCTGCAGAGGAGGCTCTTGAGCAACATGATGGTGAGGTGGCTGTTGGGATAAAATACGGAGGACCAAGGAAGACCAGAGTATTCCTAGCAAAGGACCCAAGATTAATTGTAGGCTTTGGCGTTGCGGTAGCAGGAATCATTTTGGCATCTGCTGTTGTAAAACACCGAAGAAATAAATAATTGTGTTAAAATAAAAACATCGCAATGCGAAAACCCTCACACCACTTATCCTTAGGATTTTTTTTAATTTCTTCTTTTGTAATTTTTACACTGCTCGTAAGTTTTGGAGTTTTTACGGCTTCCGATTTTACTATTACACTTTTTCTTCAAAGAATAATCCCTGATCTCCTCACAACCCCATTTTCCGTATTTAGTATTTTAGGAAGCGCTGAATTTACCGGACTCCTTTTACTTATTATTATCTTGCTGTTTCCGATCCTTCGAAAAGTTTATATTATTGCTTTGTTTATAATGACAGGTGCAGTTGAGCTTATTTTAAAAGCCCAAGTTCCACAGATTCCTCCTCCTTTTGAGCTTCTCAAGACCAACATTCATCTGGGATTTCCATCAGGTGGGGTATCGGGAGATTTTTTTGCCTATCCTTCAGGGCACAGCGGGAGAACTGCGTTTATTTCCATATTGTTAATTTTTGCAATATGG
>CAZFNO010000028.1:7711-8773 GCA_964520695.1 uncultured Gammaproteobacteria bacterium
CCACGATATAGATCTTTATCTAATTCATCTTGTCTTATACCTTCGATTCCTCGATCGTCTGGTCTTAAGAAAACATATGGGCTAAGCGATTTAAGTATTACATCAAGATTTGAGTTAGAATATGCTATATAAAGATCTTCCAAGCTGATTCCCGAATTAAGGCTAATAGCAATTAATTGATGTGCCTCTTCAGGAGTAAAATCAATATAAATACCTCCATAACCATCAATATCTTCAGGATCTACACCAAGTTTTTCAACCAAAAATCTAGCGCTTATCGCTTTTGATAAATGCAAATGAAAATTAACAAATGAAAAATTATTTTCTGAGTAAATACTGCCTCCGTAATATCCTATTGCTTCCTCAAAATTTAAATCACTTGGAGTAAAATAAGGATTGTTAAGAAGTTCGCCTCTTTCTTCGTTTAGTTCAACATCTTCCGTCAACCAGACATGCCAAAGCATATCTGCAAGGTAATATCCCGGATGATGAACATCCCTATCTGTAAAATCAACTACCCCTTTTAGATTTATCAAGTTATAAACATGCTCATACCCTTTTTCATTTATAGTCTCTATATCTGGAACAATTGCCCTGTCCTGCCCTCTGACTATTGGATAGCCTGGATAAAGCTCATGTGCCTTGTCTCTAAAATCAGAAAATCTTCTAAATAAAATTGTTCTTTCATTAAGAACACTAAATTCATAGTTTTTACTTCCTGTAACGTCAAGATAACCTTGAGCAAGAGCTGCCTTAAGAGATTCTACAGTTTCATCATTATCAAAATCCTCCCAGGTAAAACTATCAATTTTTTCCCGCAGTTGCCTAAGCTTTTCTTCCTCTGAGAATTCTTGTTGCTCAATGACTTGTTCGTCCGCTGTTTGAGTACGGATAATGTAGTCTTGGGCTGGAAAAAATCCTGGATTATCTCCAGAAGGCGACACCATAATTGCTCCTGCAAGAAGAGTTCTTCCGGCACTTTTAATTCTTTCTCTCATAAGCCTTGAGAATATAGCAGGAAGTTATGGAAGAATCAAATAGCCTAAAACTTGTATCTGTTCA
>CAZFNO010000028.1:8873-10277 GCA_964520695.1 uncultured Gammaproteobacteria bacterium
AAAAGGATTTACACTTATAGAGCTTTTGGTAGTAATTGGTATGCTTGGGGTTTTGGCAACTGGAGTAATTATTCTTGTTAATCCTTCAGAACAGCTGAAAAAGGGACGCGATAGTCAGAGAAAAGCTGATTTAAGGGCGATTCAAACAGCTTTAGAATTATATAGAGCTGAAAATGGCGCATATCCACTCATTGGACCTTCTAAAGTTGGCGGTCACTGGAATGTAGAAAGCATAGAAGACAATTTGAATGAAAATGTTACTTATTTAGTAAAAATTCCTATTGGACCAAGCGGAGGGACTAGCTGTACTGAAAGTTCGCCGGGGGATTATGGGTATGCCGTACCTTCAGATGGGAGTAAATATACACTATTTACCTATCTTGAAAATACCAGCGATCCTGATGCAACCCGTCCTAAGCCCAAACCTCTACACTGTCCTGTTGCCGGTCAGAGTCAATGTAATGCCGGTGAGACGATTGTATCTATTGAAGGAAGTGATTGGCCATGTCCGGCTTCAAATATTTATAATTACTGGGTAAACACCCCGTAAATACAATTTAAAATTTTCAATGAATTTTCACACTTCTCGATTCACTCCACTCACTCGAAGAATACTTGTACCCAGCTCTTGCCATGAGCTCGTCGAACTGGTGCCGAACTTATTGTTCGAGCAAAGTCGAGAACTTTTAAATTTTAAATTTTAAATTACAAATTAATTTGTGATATTCTAATATTATGAATTGGAATAAAAATATAAAGGGATATACTCTTATTGAGCTTTTGGTGGTTGTTGGACTCCTCGGGGTTTTGATATCAGGACTTATAATCTTAATTAATCCCTCCCATCAGCTGGCCAAAGGCAGGGATGCCCAGAGAAAAGCGGATATTAAAACAATCCAGTCAGCTCTGGAACTCCATAAAGCCGATAATGGGGTTTATCCGCCGTTTTTGATATCAAACACCGGACAACTGGTTTACGGATGGGCAAGAGCTAAAAACTTAAATTTAAATACAGGAGGAATAACATACCTTCAAATTATCCCGGAAGGTCCGGGTGTGAGCGGAAGCTGTGATGTAGAAGGTTACGGTGGTTATGTTTATGGAGGAAATGCCAGTAGATATACAATTTTTACAAATCTTGAAAATGAGCAGGATCCGGACGCATCTGATTTTAAAGTTAGTCCTGTATTTGAACCCGGTCATGACACCTTCCAGACAGATGGCATCACAACTACATGGAGCGCTGGTTCATGCCAGGGAACCTATAACTATTGGGTAAATAGCCCGTAAATCAGCCGCTAGCTTCTAGCGTCTAGCAACTAGCAAAATATAGTCAATTGTAAATTGTCAAATGTTAATTGTTACTGAAAGTTTTAGGCTTTGGAGAAGAATTCAAGGACAAAA